>DASTNU010000708.1:0-8894 GCA_035720605.1 Longimicrobium sp.
GTCTGCCGCACCCACCCCAGCCACGGGGGCAAGTGCGACAGGAGCGGAGACGGTGGACCCAGCACGGCGCCCTCACACAGGTCCCCAGTGTAGTCGGGGTCTAACTCGGCGAGGTCCGCGGCGATCGCGCGGCACGAAGCCCCTACTTGCAACGGGTCGAGCGCCAGTGCATCGATCGTCTCCATCCTGGACGCGATGCGGGTGAGGCCGTCCGCTGGGTCCGGGTACAGGCCCAGGAACTCCTCGGCCGTCTCGCGCCGCCCCGCGTCCTGCCGTTCCCGGCCACCCGGGCTGGCCGGGACATCCGTCCACGGGGGAACTTCGTACACGGCGGAGACGCCGGCCTGCAGCAGGAGCTCGGTAAACCGGAGCTCGAAGCTCCGCTCCACGGAGGCGAACGCCGCCCGGACAGCCTCCGCGAGGGGATCTTCGCTGCCGCGCTCCACGTGCCGGGACAGCCGCTCGATGCACGCCAAGTGAACTAGCGGGTGCGCGGGGGCCGCGCACAGCTCCGCGAGGACGGCCAAGGCCTGCGTGCGGTAAGGGTGCCAGAGCGCCTCGAAGCCGTCTGGCAGATCGTGGCCGCCCGGCCTCACCGGCTCGTCCAGCACGTAGCCCAGGCTCTGCACGGCGCGGCGGGCGGCCCGCACGTCCTCCCCCCGCGCGACCGCGGCCACGATCGCGAGGGCACGCTCCCGCAGGGCGGCCGTGGGCTCGGGTTGCACGAAGATCGGTTCCCACCCCGACGAAAGCGCCGTCTTCGCGAGCACCGGCGTCAGGACGTCCAGGGGCGAGAGCAAGTGCTGGTGCGCGTCGGGCTCCGCCACCCACCGCTCCGCGGCCGTGACGACGGCGTGCTGCAACTCGATCGCCTTGTGCGGCCGGTAGCCCGCCAGCTCGTGCAGCACGGCCAGGGGATGCTGTGGGTCCAGCATGTCCAGCGGCTGGTCGCGGCCCAGCCACCAGAGGAGCTCGCAGCAATCCTCCGTGTAGTCCAGGTTGTAGGCGATGGTCCCCAGCACGGGCGGCACCACCCGGGCGAGGGCCTGGGCGTCATCCGGGCCCGCCCAGAACGCGGGATTCGGCTGGGCCATCCGCACCAGGCGCAGCGCGGGCCCGGGCTGGTAGTACGCCACCACGCCAAGCCCGCGGATCATCTCCGCCCGCCGCGCGACGTCCGCCGCGCGGAACTTCGCCTCCATCTCGTCCCAGATGCCGCGGAGCAGGCGCTCTCCGCCCGCTGCAGCGCCGGCGTGCGACCGGCGCCAGTCCAGCTCCGCCAGGTTGCGCAGCAGCGCGCCCGGCGCGGCGTCGCGAAAGGCCTCGTGCACGCGCTCTGCATACCCCGTGGACGTACCGCCGGAGTCCAGGCAGGCCTCCTCCAGGATGGAGTCGGCCAGGACGTCGGGCGTGACGCGCAGCATGCGGCCCCGGCGCAGGAGCACGCCGGCGTTCTCCAGGGCGCGCAGGGCATCGAGCATCTCGTCGATCCGCACGCCGAGGAGCACACGGGCCGCGTCGCGGAGCGCGGGCAGGTCCTGCCGGAACGGACCGATGGCCGAGGCGAGCCGCAGCACGTCGCGGCAGATCCTCGCGTCCACACCATCTCCCACCTCCCCCAGCAGCGCATCGCGAAAGGCATTCAGCACGATCTGACGGAACTCGTTCCGCTGCGGGAGCAGCCGGGGATCCAGCTGCTCCCTGCGGACGAACTGCGCCCCGAGCACGGTCACCAGGGGCGAGTCCCCGCCGAGTGTCGTGAGCACTCCGGCCAGGTGCGCGTACTCGGGGCCCAGCGCCTCGCGCGCCAGGGCGTGCGTCTCCCCCGGCGTCAGCTCGCGTAGCTCCGGCAGGTCGAGGATCTCGGAGACGTCGAAGCCCGCTTGGGAGAGGGCGGCGTGAATGCCGTCCCGCGCGTACGGGCGGATGGAGAGCACCAGATGGAGCGGCGCGTGGGGTCGGCGTGCGGCGGCGAAAAGCGCAGGGAGGTCGTCCCGCTGGTGCGCGTTGTCCACCACCACCACGCCGGGCCCCGGCTCCAGCTCGTCCAAGGCCTCGGACGTGAACGGAACCCCCGGAGCGGCGAAGCGCACCCGGAACCCCGTGTCCTCCGCTGCCCGGGCGAACGCGTGGAGCACCTTGCTCTTGCCGATGCCGCCCCGCCCGGGCAGGATGGCGACCCGCTGGTTGGGCGAGGCGGCGAACTCCTGGAGTGCCCGGAGCGTGTCGCGCCTACCGATAGCGGTCCAGGCATGGTGGAACAGGTGCGCCCGGTCCATTGAGGGCCGAAAGAACTCGTCCGCGGAGACGAATGGCGCCGGCCCCGACTGTCCCAGGAAGAGGTGGCGCCACCGCGGCCCGAAGTGGGTTTCCACGAGGGCCCGAGCCGATTCGGCGGGTAGCCTGCGCACGCGCTCGGCGATGTCGTTCGCATCCCACACCTCCCATTTCGGATGCAGCACGGCTTCGCGTCGGACGGACGCCTTGGCCCGCGAGGCTAGCAGGAGGACGTAGCGGTCCGCCACGAACGGCACGGCGTTTACAGCCTCACACATTTCCGCGGCCGTGAACGCTACCACGCATTTGCACTGGAACGCCCACGTAGCCCCGTCCACCCGCGTGGCGACGATGTCGATGCCCTGCTGGGCGTCGCCCCGCCCGCCCTGCAGGTGCCCGTGCTCTACGCCCGGCAGCCGGCCCACGAGCGCGCAGCAGAACTTCTCGAAGCGTTCCCACCCCAATGCAAGGAGGGGTAGCTCGCTGGGGAGGGGAGCCGGAGGAAGTGTCATCGGGGAGTATGGAAAGGCATCGGGCCGCCGTCAGCCGCCGTTCAGAGCCATCGTAGGGAAGCCATCGCCAGGGGACACGATCCGTCAGATTATCGAATCTACCCGAACGTGGACAGGAGCGGATACGAACGGACGAAGCCTGCGGATTCCCCCGCGCTTCGCGTACGATGGGGTAAGATCCCGGCCAGCGTCGATCACTTGCCACGCCCCCAGAGCAGTCCCGCGGCGCTGCCACGGCCCAAGGCGGATGTCGATGTATTTGGAGCCAGCCTTGCATGCTGGGGACTGCCACCTCTCGATGGGGAAAAACAGTGCCCAAAACAGTGCGGATTTTTTCGGCGCTCGCTGGTGTTACTGAAGCTCGCTAGCGCTTGCTTCCCATACGTGCGCGAGGGCGCCCTCCACGTCGCCGGCGCGGTCTTCCACGTGGCGCAGCAGATCGAATGACGTCACCGCACCTGCCCAGTCTTCGGAGCGCAGCACGCGGCGACAGCCTTCTTCCCCGCGCGCGGCCTGCGGGGTCAGCCCCACCACGGGCGGCGTGTTGAAGACGAGATGGTGCGCTCGGCCGCGCCCTGATTTGCGACTTGCCCCGGGCATCCCAGCCCCATTGAGATAGATCTACTTCGGCGCGAGTCACCGGGTTAAGTTGCGTCTTCCAACTCGGCCAGAGTGTACGCCTATTCGCTCCCCAAGCCACTTTCTTAACTCTCGTCCCCCATACACACGACCGCCATGCACCCGACGGCGAGTTCGCGAATTTTATTTGGTTTTCTGGCGATCGTTCTCCTCATCGGGCTCGCGGTGAAGCCTCGGAGTTTGCTGGATGAGGTGAGCCGGCTCGCGCCACCGCGAATGATGGCTCCGCAGCTCTCGGTCGGGTTGGAGTACCGCCGGTGCCCCCAAGCGACCGTCTCCGGCGGTTCGATCCCGCAGACCCACTGTCCGTCTCACGCCGAGCGATTGCCGCTTAACGCAATCTCTCGGCTGTGGCGCCGCGCGCGCCACTCGCGTGATTCGCCGGAAGCCCTCCAGACCATAGCGCTCCTGGAACTGCTTTGGCCGCGGCGAGAGGGAAATTCGCTCGATCATGCCATCTGGACTCTTCAGAGCGCGGCACGCCGCGGGGGATCTTCCGGAGTGCTGGCAGATCTCTCGGCCGCGTACCTGGTGCGGGCGCAGCGGACCCGGAATGCCCGCGACCTCCTGGAGGCGATGGTGGTTGCTCAGCAGGCGCTCGAATCCGAACCGAACCACCGCGCTGCCCGGTTCAACCTAGCGCTCGCGCTGGACTGGTACGGACTCGATGGACAGGCCTCGAACGCGTGGAAGCGGTACTTGATGATCGACGAGACCTCTGGCTGGGCAACGGAAGCAAGAGAGCGGGTGCGGACGGTGGCCGGCGAGGCCGTACCGCCGCCGCCCCCCGGGTCTGCGGCAAGTGTTGCGGAGATCGACGCCTACGTGATGCGTGCGCCGCAGGAAGCACGGCTTTACGGCTGGGACCACCTGCTGGGAGAGTGGGGAGAGGCGGAACTGCGGGGAGATACCGCACGCGCGGGCGAGCGCCTGCGCTTGGCGCAGGCGCTCGGCAACGCGCTGGTGCGGAGGGGCGGTGACGCGACGCTTGCCGCGGCGGCCCACGCGATTCTCGCTTGCACGGGTGACCCGGCGGCGACCGGCAAACTCGCCCAAGCCCACGTGGAGTACGCGGCGGGGCAGGCGGCCTACTACGGCGTGGACTACGCGGCCGCAGGCGACCACTTCGCCCGGACGCTGGAGATCCACGCGCCTTCGCCGTCCCTCGAGAGTTGGGCACGGCTATTTCACGCATCGATGCTCATCGCAACCGGCAAGGCGGCCGCAGCCGAACCAATGCTCCGCGCTCTGGCCTCCCAGACCGACACGATTCGGGGTGCGGCCCTGGCCGGACGATCACGCTGGGCGCTGGCGACGGCCCTGCTGCGCAGCGGCCGGTACGAGGCGGCGCTGGGCTACGCGCGCGACGGGGCTCGCCTGCTCGGCCGAGCCGGCGAGCACGAGTTGCAGTACGCAGCGCAGTATGTCGCCGCCGACGCAGAGTTCTACCTTGGCGCCATGCCGGCGGCGCACGAGACTGCCCAGCGGGGGATCGTCGCACTTCGCCGCAACCATGGCTCCATCTGGCTTCTCAATACCCTCTCGGTTGCGGCAAAGACCGCCGAGGCAGATGGGCTCCCGCTTGCGGCAATACGCATCCAAGGGGAGCGAGTGATGCGGGCAGAGCGTCTCAAGATCCCCGTCCGCGTCGCCGAGGCTCGCCTGGGACGTGCGCGCCTGCTCGCCGACGCTGGCATGCTCGAGCAGGCACGCACCGACGTTGACGCGAGCGAACCGCTCGTGAACGGGCTGCCTGCCGGGCCCAGCCGGACGTGGCTTGGAGCTGACCTGCGGCTCGCGCGCGCTGCGATCCTCCGTTTAAACAGCCCCGCGCGCGCGTCGGCGGCCCTCGACAGCGTTCTCGCCATCTCGGCCGGCTCGCTCACCGCACCCCGGTTGCTCCGGGCATGGGTCGGGCGCGCCGAGGTGCGTCTTGCCATGGGAAACGTGCAGGGCGCAGAGGAGGACCTGAACGCCGCCTCTGTTCTCCTGGCCAGAGAGCGTGATGCGATTGCGGTGACGGAGTTTCGGGCGTCGCTGCTGAATGCGGCACGAGGCGTATTCGACCGCCTTACCATGATCAGGCTCGCAGCGGGCGACACCGCGGGCGCGCTCAGGTACCTGGAGCGTGGGCGAACCTCGTTCGGTCCGACCGGGCGCGACAGCGTCGGACAGGAGGAGGGAAGGTGGAGGATGCGGCCTGGGGAAGTCGCGGCCGCGTACGCCATGGTCGGCGACACCCTGCTGGTGTGGACCGTTGCCGGTACCAACCTCCGCCTCTTCCGGCGGACGGTGAATCGCGAGGAACTGGTCGGCGCGATCGACGAGCTGCGATCGTCGCTCGAGCGTGGAATGGACGGAGAGTCCGTGCGCCACGCACTCGAAGCGCTGTACGAGCGGCTGGTGCGGCCCATCGAGTCGAGGCTCGGGGGCGTGAACACCACCCTGGTGCTGATCGCCGACGGAGAGCTGGCGCCGGTTCCGTTTTCGGCGCTCTACGACGCCAGGCACCGGCGCCACCTGATGGAGACTCATCCGGTTCGGTACGCCGGCAGCCTGCGTGACGCGGTCCGCACCCGCGACCACGCACCGCCGGACGACCTCACCGCCCTGCTCGTGGCCGACCCCGCGTTCGACGCGCGGACGCAGCCGGACCTCCTGCGGCTCGTCGGGGCGCGGGCGGAGGTGGACTCGATCGCGGCAGCGTATCCGCGCCACTCCGTGCTGAGCGATTCGGGGGCCGCGCGCGGCGCATTGACCACGGCACTCCCCGGCGCCCGGGTGGTCCACTTCGCGGGACACGCCGTGTTCGACGACCAGCGGCCGGAACGCTCGTTCCTGGTGCTCGCTCCGGAGCGCGGCGGCACAGGCCCCGCCCGGCTGACGGCAGCGGAGATGGAGGAGATGCCGCTGCAGCACGTCGACCTGGTCGTGCTGTCGGCGTGCGAGACGCTCCGCTCGCGCAACGGGCGGAGCGATGGCTTCGCGGGGTTCGCGGGGGCGTTGCTGGACGCGGGGGCCGGCGGCGTGGTCGGCAGCCTGTGGCGGGTGGACGACCGCCTCACCACGCCGCTGATGATCGAGTTCCACCGCGCGTACCGCCGCTCCGGCGACGGTCCGCGGGCACTTCGCGACGCACAGCTGCGGATGCTGCGCTCGCCCGATCCGGCGCTCCGCGTCCCGGCCGCCTGGGCCGGGTTCCGCTACGCCGGCAATTAGGAACCCTTCCATTCGAGAGGAGAAATGCGATGCCCACCGTAACTGTCACCTTTGCCGGCATGTGTCTGCTCGTGCCCACAGCCAGCACCCTGCACGTGCTGATGCCGCACACAGACGGACATCCCCATCACCCCCGGCTGGTCCTGCTTGACAATTCCGGCAAACTCAGAAAGAAGAGAATTTCGGGCCTGGATCTCGACCTGACAAACGTGACCGGCGCGTTCACCCCGGCCGTGCAACCCGAGATCTTCAACTTCGACAAGTTGCCGCTCGGAGCCCGGAAGGTTCCGAAAGCGCTCCTGAGCCTGGGTTCCAAGCTCCCCGACGACGTGCGTACACGCGTCCGCCTCAAAGCGGGGAAGGCCGGGGGCATCCCCCGACTGGGCGGCGCCTGGAACTTCCCCTCCATCAGCGGCCCCATCCGCCTTCCGACCGCGGTGAACTGGGACATCCAGGGCGTCACCGGCTCGCATCTCACGGTCGTCGACCGGCTGAGCGGTGAGACGTTCGAGGCATTCCCGAACAACTCCGGCGTCATCAAGGTGCTGATCGTAAATGTCACTGCTAACGAGCGCGACCGGATTTCCAGCACGAACGTTCCCGCGCACAGCCAATGCCGGCCGAACGGCGAGAAGGCTGTGCATTTCAAGCACTACGCCGACCTTCTCGACCCTCGGAGCCCGCCGCTGACGTTGCCGGCGTTCGACCTTGTGAAGTCGCGGGCCCTCGGCCTGTGCCCGCCCCGGGCAGCCAGGCAGACCCGGGCGCGCCTCGCCCCGGCCGCGGCCGCGGCCGGAGGGAGCGAGCTCACCTGTATGGTCACCACGGCGCCGCCCCGCTGAGCACCGCACCATGGGGAGCGTATCGGCATCCCGCGGGGTCCCGTCCGCATCTTCCCGGACGGGATCCGGGATTCGGGACGTCGCGCCGGGTTTTCACCACATCCGCAACCGAATCCGCCCATGAACTTGACACCTTCCATCACGGCCGTCTTCGACCTCGCCAGCACGCTGGCGTTCGTGCAGACCTCGGCGGACGGCCAGCACATCGCGACGCTCGAGGTCTATCCCAGCGTGGCGGACGTGCTGCGGGAACTGATGGAGAACGGCGTCGACCGCTTCGTCGTCTACAACTCCGCCACCGTGCCGAAGGAGGAGGTGCGAGATGCCCTGGCGGAGCAGCTTCCGGAGTTGGCCGACGCTTTGGTGCTGGGGCGGGATGGGATGGGCGACCTGCTCGCCCAGGCGGCAGAACGCAGGGTCGAGGGCGTGAAGTTCCTGTTCGTCGGCGCCGAGGCGGCCGACCGCGAGCTCGTCCGGAACGCGGGAATCCTCACGGCACCCCACCCGAGGCTGGCCTTGCCGGTCCTGCGGGGAGACGGACCGCTCCGATACCTGCGGATTCGCGTTCCGCTGCTGGAGCAGACGATCGACTGGGTGCATGCGCTGCGTGCCGAGCGCCTGGTTCCGCTTCACCTCACGACCGAGCCGGGCGCAGGCGCGCCGACGATCTACGCGATCGCCGACACGGGGACCACCGCGGCATTGGACGACCTGGGGTTCTGGGTGGACCGGCTGGGCGCGCCCGATGAGCCCCAGACCACGGCGATCTTCCTGATCCGCGACGCTCTCCACGAACAGCACGGGTTCCTGGAGCCCATCGGCAATGCATCCAGCATGTTCGCGAGCGAACCCGCCGCGTCGCGGGTGCTCGCCTCGACGCATGAGGGGTTCCTGGTCGCGCTACCCGGCAATGCGCGGGTCGACAAGCTCCGTTTCGCCGACTCGTTCGATGGGCACACGCACAGGCGTACGCCGTCGCTGACCCTCCTTCAGGCCGGGTGCACAGTCGCGCCACGCGCCACCGAGCTGACTCGGGCCGCGGCCGCGGAGCCGCTCTCCACCGACGAGCAGGACGTGCTTCGTCGCCACTTCAGGCCTGATTTCATGGACACGACCGTGGCCAAGTACGCGGGCTTCGACAGCCGGAACGTGTACCACAAGGGGAACCAGCTCGCGGTCGATGCGCTCGTCGCCGAGCTCGACAAGGTCGATCCCGGACGGCTAAAGGCGGAGCGCCACGGGTTCGCGCAGGACACGCTCACCAACGTGGTGGCGACGTTGTCCGCGTCGCCTGGAATGGAGAAGCAAGGCATCGTCTTCATCAGCGCTCACCTCGATTCTACCGCCGACTGCGAGATCGATTACGACCCGGAGACGTGGCCGGCGCCGGGGGCGGATGACGACG
>DASTNU010000709.1:0-2701 GCA_035720605.1 Longimicrobium sp.
AGGCGATGCTCACCTCGTCCGAGAGACGGGACTTCATCCTCCGCATGATCGCGCAGGTGCGCCAGATGGTGGCGGCGGTGATGGGCAAGGTGCAGGCGAACGAGAGCGCCGCCGAGGCGCTGGCGCTGGCGCGCGAGTCCATCGCCACGCTGCTGGGGCCGATGGCGGACGTGGCGCTGCGGCTGGACTCCGCCACCGCGGCGCAGATGGTGAGCGATCCCGCCGTGCTCCACGCCTGGGCGGAGTTCACCGCCGCCGAGGCGGAGGTGCACCGCGCGGAGGGCGATGCCGCCACCGCCGTCGTGCTCGCCCGCCGCGCGCTGGAGCTGGCCCGGGAAGCCCACCAGCGCGCCCCCGCCGACGTCCCCGAGCTCCTCGCGCTCATCGCCCGCCTGCAAGCGCAGGTAGACGCGCCAGCCCCGCCGAGCCCGGGTGTGTGATTCACGCCGCGTTGTTTCCTGAGAGGGTGTTGCTAAAACCTCGCGCCGAGGATTGCCTTCCTGAGGGAGGCGCCGCGTGTAACTTCAGCACGGACGGTCCTTTGGCGCCGACCGAAGGATCTTGCCGGCAGCACCGCGGGGCTGGATTTCTGCTGCCAGGCTCGCCCCGCAATGGCGGAGAGAAGATCCTTCGGTCGCGCGCAAGCAGTTGCATTACTTCAGGTTACTCGTGTGCGCTCCCTCAGGAAGACAACGCTTCGCAGTCTTGGGGTTTAGCAACACCCTCTCTGAGCTGAGGGAGGCGCCGCGCTGAACTTTCCGCCGACACAGCACTCTGCGGTCCTCCGGTTTCGCGTGGCGCTCCCTCAGAAGGAAAACAAGCTCTCCGTAGTGCCCTGAACCCAGCCTGAGCCACGGCTTACAGTTCCACCTCACCCTGGATGCAGGTGATGGCGGGGCCGCCGACCCAGATGGTGCCGTCCGCGTCCTGCTCGATGCGCGGCCGGCCGCGGCGCCCCAGCCGCGTCCCCTGGCTGGCGACGTACGGCGCCGTGGCGCGGCCGCTGGCCAGCAGCCACTGCGCCAGCGACGCGTTCAGGCTCCCCGTCACCGGGTCCTCGCGCATCGCGCCCTGCTCGTCGCTGAAGACGGCACGCACCTCGAAGGCGCACTCCGACCCCGGCGGATACGGTCCCACGAGCCCGATGTCCAGGCTCCCCTCGCCGGACCAGCGCGAGAAGTCGGGCTCCACCGCCAGCACCGCCTCCGCGTCCTGCAGCAGTACCGCCACCCACCCCGGCCCGTTATCCGCCCACTGCGCGTCGGCGATCCCGCCCCGGCCGATCCCCAGCACCGCGGCCACCTGCCGCAGGAACGCCTCGTCCACCGGCCCGCCGCGCAGCAGCGGCGGCGCCGCGAACGCCAGCCCGTGCCCGCCGCGGCGGACGGGGATCAGCCCCGCCCCGCACTCCTGCACGATCCGCCCGGCATCCCGCGGCACCCCGCCGGCCGCCAGCCACGCGTGGCAGGAGCCCAGCGTCGGGTGCCCGGCGAAGGGAAGCTCCCGCGCCAGGGTGAAGATGCGCACCCGGTAGTCCGCTTCCGGCGAGGTGGGCGGGAGGAGGAACGTCGTCTCGGAGAGGTTCGTCCAGCGCGAGAAGTGCTGCATCTCCTCCGTCGTCAGCCCTTCGCCGTCCACCACCACGGCGAGCGGGTTGCCGGAGTACGGATGCGGTGAAAAGACGTCGACCTGCTGAAAACGCCGGCGCATTGGCAGGGCCTTTCGCGGGAGTGGATGGGGATCGGTGGTGTGGGCGGGCGATTCCGTGCCGCGGCTCACGCGTCGTCCGCCGCCTCGTCGCGCGCCTTCTCGGCCAGGCGCTCGCGGATGCGCGCGGCGACCACGTCGATGCCGGCGCGGTTCTGCCCGCCGCGGGGGATGATGACGTCCGCGTACCGCTTGGTGGGCTCCACGAACTCGAAGTGCATCGGCCGCACCGTGGTGAGGTACTGCTCGATCACGGAGTCCAGCGTGCGCCCGCGCTCCTCCAGGTCGCGGCGCATCCGGCGGATGAAGCGGACGTCCGCGTCCGTGTCCACGAAGATGCGCAGATCGAACATCTCGCGCAGCCGCGGCTCCGCGAAGAGCAGGATGCCGTCCACCAGGATCACGTCGCGCGGATGCACGCGCACCGTCTCGGCCGCGCGGGTGTGGCGCCCGAAATCGTAGACCGGCTTGTCGATGGCCTGCCCGGCGAGCAGCATCTCCAGGTGCTGGATCAGCAGGTCGTTGTCCAGCGAATCGGGGTGGTCGAAGTTGATGGCGGCGCGCTGCTCCAGCGGCAGGTGGCCCAGCTCGCGGTAGTACGCGTCGTGTTCGATGAAGACGGCGCTGTCCAGGCGCAGCGAGTCGTAGATCCGCCGCGCCACCGTCGTCTTTCCCGACCCCGTGCCCCCCGCGATGCCGATCAGGAACGGCTTCATCCTGCCCCTGTGTGGATGGTCGTGCGGACGTGCCTGCCGGCCCTTCCCCCTCATCCGGGCGCCGGGCTGACTCTGGATACGTGCGCGGAGGCGGTTCGGCAAGGCGGGCCACTCGCTTCGGATCGTGCAGCGCGGGGGCAGCGCCCCCTCCGGGCGAGCATCCCTCCAGGCGCTTCGACCAGCATCGAACTGCGTCCGCAGGGGCCCCCTCCCCCGCTCCGCGGGAGAGGGGGACCATTCGATCGTGCTGCGGACGCATCCTGCCGTTCTCCCTTTCC
>DASTNU010000710.1:0-3901 GCA_035720605.1 Longimicrobium sp.
GGTGGTGATGACGCGCCCCGACGGCCACAAGGACCCCGACTACCTGGTCGACCTCATCCGCCGCGAGGGGATCGGCACGGCGAGCTTCGTCCCTTCGTCGCTGCAGCTCTTCCTCGACCACCCGGACGCCGGGGGATGCACCTCGCTGGTCCGCGTGCCCTGCGGCGGCGAGGCGCTTCCCGCGGCGCTGGTGCGGCGCCTGGCGGAGCGGCTGCCGCGGGCGAAGCTCTACAACCGCTACGGCCCCTCCGAGGCCGCCACGGCGGTGACGGGATGGAGCTCCCCGGCGGCGGAGCGCACGGGGAGCGTCCCCATCGGCCGGCCGATGCCCAACGCCCGCGCCTACGTGCTGGACCGCCGCGGCGCCCCGGTGCCGGCGGGCGCGGTGGGCGAGCTGTTCATCGGCGGCGACGGCGTGGGGCGCGGCTACCTGAACCGCGCGGCGATGACGGCGGAGAAGTTCATCCCCGACCCCTTCTCCGGCGATCCCGGCGCGCGGCTGTACCGCACCGGCGACCTGGCGCGGTGGCGGGCGGACGGGGAGCTGGAGTTCCTGGGCCGCGACGACTTCCAGGTGAAGGTGCGCGGCCTGCGCGTGGAGCTGGGGGAGATCGAGGCGCGGCTGGCCGAGCACCCGCAGGTGCGCGAGGCCGTCGTCCTGGCCCGCGAGCACGCGCCCGGCGACCAGCGGCTGGTGGCGTACTGCGTCGCCTCCGGCGAGGTGGAGGTCGAGTCCCTCCGCGCGCACCTGCTGGAGCGGCTGCCGGAGTACATGGTGCCGGCCGCGTACGTGGCGCTGCCGGCGATGCCGCTGTCGCCCAACGGCAAGCTGGACCGCGCCGCGCTCCCCGCGCCCGAGGGCGACGCCTACGCCCGCCGCGGCTACGAGGCGCCCGCGACGGAGCTGGAGGCCGCGCTGGCCGGCATCTGGTCGGAGGTGCTGGGGGTGGAGGGCGTCGGCCGCTGGGACCACTTCTTCGAGCTGGGCGGCCACTCGCTCCTGGCCGTGCGGGTGATCTCGCGCGTGCGCCAGGCGCTGGGGATCGACGCGGCGCTGGGCCGGTGCTTCGAGCGCCCCGTCCTGGCCGACTTCGCGCGCGGGCTGGACCGGGCCGGCCGCGCCGAGCTCCCGCCGATCGAGCCCGCCGACCGGAACGGGCACCTGCCGCTCTCCTTCGCGCAGCAGCGGCTCTGGTTCCTGGAGCAGTTCGGCAACCTGGGGAGCACCTACCACGTCCGCCGGCGCCTGCGCCTGCGGGGCGCGCTGGACCGCGCCGCGCTGGTCCGCGCCCTGGACCGCATCGTCGCGCGGCACGAGGCGCTGCGCACGGTCTTCGTGGAGGTGGACGGCCGCGCGGAGCAGCGGATCGCATCGATCGAATCCAGCCGCTTCCCCCTCGTCGAGCACGACCTGGCGGGACGGGCGGACGCGGACGGCGAGCTGCGGCGGATCACGTCCGAGGAAGCCGAGGGGCGCTTCGACCTGGCGCGCGGGCCGCTGATCCGCGGGCGGCTGGTGCGCCTGGCGGAGGACGACCACGTCCTGCTCCTCACCATGCACCACGTGGTCAGCGACTCCTGGTCGATGGGGGTGCTGGTGCACGAGCTGGGCGCGCTCTACGCCGCCTTCCGCGCCGGCGCCGCCGATCCGCTTCCCCCGCTCCCCGTGCAGTACGCGGACTACGCCGCCTGGCAGCGGCGCTGGGTGGAGGGCGAGGTGCTGGAGGCGCAGGCGGCGTACTGGACGCGGGCGCTGGCCGGCGCGCCGGAGCTGCTGGAGCTTCCCACCGACCGCCCGCGCCCCGCGCGGCAGGACTTCGCGGGCGCCTCGCTGGGGGTGGAGCTGGACGCGGAGCTGTCGGAGGCGCTCCGCGCGCTGGGCCGGCGGCAGGGGACCACGCTCTTCATGACGGTGCTGGCGGGGTGGGCGGCGGTGCTGGGGCGGCTTTCCGGGCAGGCGGAGGTGGTGATCGGCACGCCCTCCGCCAACCGCGGCCGGCGCGAGATCGAGGGGCTGATCGGCTTCTTCCTCAACTCGCTCCCGCTGCGCATCGACCTCTCCGGCGCGCCCACGGTGGCGGAGCTGCTGGGGCGGGCCCGGGCGCGGGCGCTGGAGGCGCAGGCGCACCAGGACATCCCCTTCGAGCAGGTGGTGGAGCGGGTGCAGCCCGGACGCTCCCTGGCGCACGCCCCCGTCTTCCAGGTGCTCTTCGCCTGGCAGAGCGCGGGGCGGCCGGCGCTGGAGCTCCCCGGCCTGGAGCTGGGCCCGGTGGACGTCCCCGCGCCGCGGGGCACCGCCAAGTTCGACCTCACCCTTTCGCTGGGCGAGGCGGACGGCCGCATCACCGGCCGCGTGGAGTACGCCACCTCGCTCTTCGACCGCGCGACGGTGGAGCGCCACGTGGGCTACCTGCACCGCGTCCTCCGCGCCATGGCCGCCGACGACGGCGCCCGCGTCGACCGCCTGCCGATGCTCCCGGAGGCGGAGCGCCGCCAGGTGGTGGAGGGATGGAACGCCACGGATGCGGCGTACCCCGCCGACGCCGTCGTGCACGAGCTGGTGGCGGCGCAGGCGGCGCGGACGCCGGACGCCGTGGCGCTGGCCTGGGAAGGCGGGACGATGGCGTACGGCGAGCTGAACGCGCGCGCCAACCGCCTGGCGCACTTCCTCGCCGGGCGCGGCGTCGGACCGGACGTGTGCGTGGGGCTGTGCGTGGAGCGCGGGCCGGAGATGGTGGTCGCGCTCCTGGCGGCGAACAAGGCGGGAGGCGCGTACGTGCCGCTGGATCCCGGATATCCCGAGGACCGGCTGCGCTACATGCTGGAGGACAGCGCCCCCGCGGTGCTCCTCACCCAGGCGTCGCTCCGCGAACGGTTCGATGGCATCGGCATCCCCGTCTTCTCGCTGGACTCCGACGCAGACCGCTGGGCGGACCGGCCGGAGACGGACCCCGCGCGCGGGGAGCTGGCGTCGCATCACCTGATGTACGTGATGTACACCTCCGGCTCCACCGGCCGCCCCAAGGGGGTGATGGTGGGGCACCGGAGCGCGGTGAACCGCATGGTGTGGATGCAGGCGGAGCACGGCCTGGCCGCCGGAGACGCCATGCTGCAGAAGACCACCTACGCCTTCGACGTGGCGGTGTGGGAGGTCTTCTGGCCCCTGGTCCAGGGCGCGCGGCTGGTGCTGGCGAAGCCGGACGGCAACCGCGATCCCGCCTACCTGGTGCGCACCGTCCGGGAGGCGGGGGTGACGGACATCCACTTCGTCCCCTCCATGCTCCCCCTCTTCCTGGAGGAGCCGGGGGCGGCGGCGTGCACGGGGCTGCGCCGGGTCTACTGCAGCGGCGAGGCGCTGCCGCCCTCGCTGGTGCGCCGCTTCCGCGAGCTCCTTCCCCACGCGGTCCTGCGCAACTGGTACGGCCCCACGGAAGGGGGCGAGGTGTCGTACTGGCACTGCGCGCCGGGCGGGCCCACGGGCGACGTGATTCCCATCGGCTTTCCCATCGCCAACACGCGGCTGTACGTGCTGGACCGGGGCGGCGAGCCGGTGCCGATGGGCGTGGCGGGCGAGCTGCTCATCGGCGGCGTGGCGCTGGGGCGCGGCTACTGGAACCGCCCGGCGCTCACCGCCGAGCGCTTCGTCCCCGACCCCTTCGGCGAAGCGGGCGCGCGCCTCTACCGCACCGGCGACCTGTGCCGGTGGATGCCGGACGGCGCGGTGGAGTACCTGGGCCGCAACGACTTCCAGGTGAAGATCCGCGGCTTTCGCGTGGAGCTGGGCGACATCGAGGCCCGCCTGGTCCAGCACCCGCGGGTGCGCGAGGCGGCGGTGGTGGCGCGCGAGGAGGCGCCCGGCGTCCGCCGGCTGGCCGCCTACTACGTGGCCGACTCCGCCGTG
>DASTNU010000711.1:0-3083 GCA_035720605.1 Longimicrobium sp.
CGTGGTAGGTGGCGCGGACGTGCGTGAAGGTGTGCCGCACCACGGCGATCGGCTCGCCGGCGCGGACCTGGAGCGCCAGCCCCTCGCGGGCGGCCCGCTCGGCGGCGGCGGCGACGGATTCGCCGGGGTGGCGGATGACGGCGGGGAAAGCCCACATGCCGCCCAGCCGCGCCGCCATCGGACGCCGGACGAGCAGCACCTTGCCGGCGCGCTCGATCACGGGGACGGCGGTGTCTTCGTGCGGCAGCGGCTTCGCCTTTTTGCGCGCGGGCCGCTCGTTCTGCGTCCCCGCCGCGTACGCCGCGCAGAACTCGCGGACGGGACAGTCGCCGCAGCGCGGGTTGCGGGGCGTGCAGAGGGTGGCGCCCAGCTCCATCAGCGCCTGGTTCACGTCCCCCGGCCGCTCGCCGGGGACCAGCGCGGCGGCCATCTCCCACAACCTCTCGTCCGTCGGCTCAGGATCGTCCGTCCAGCGGGCGAAGACGCGGCGCACGTTGCCGTCCACCACCGGCTCCTCCCGCCCGAACGCGATCGACATCACCGCCCCCGCCGTGTACCGCCCGACGCCGGGGAGCGCGCGGAACGCCTCCGGATCGGCGGGGACGCGGCCGCCGTGGCGCGCGGCGACCTCCGCCACGGCGCGATGGAAGTTGCGGGCGCGCGAGTAGTATCCCAGCCCCTCCCACGCCTTCAGCACCTCGTCCAGCGGCGCGGCGGCGAGGGACTCGATGGTCGGAAAGCGCGCCAGCCAGCGCTCGTAGTACGGACGCACGGTCTCCACGCGCGTCTGCTGCAGCATCACCTCCGACAGCCACACGCGGTACGGGTCCGGCGTCTCGCCCGGGGCGGCGCGCCACGGCAGGTCGCGGCGCGCGGCGTCGTACCAGGCGAGCAGGCGAGAACGGAGGGTGGGGCGAAACACAGTGCGTGAGTGCGAAAGTACGTGATCAATTGATCGAGCTGCGCCCGCGGGGGACCCTCACCCGCTCGCTTAGGCTCGCACCCTCTCCCGCAAGCGGGAGAGGGTATAGACTGCGCACCAATCCGGGATGTGGTTACGTTTCAAGCGGTTGAAGCCCCGCGCAGTTTGCGGGGCTTTCCGCTGTCGTTGCCGCGGCTTCAGCCGCCCGGGCGCAGGGCCTGCCCCGCTACGTACTCCGTCCTTCACTCCGCCGCCCGCAGCTCGGGGGTGTTCGCGGCGATCCAGGCGATCACCAGCAGCAGCGCGACGGCGCCGACGGCCAGGGCGGATGGCGCGCCCAGCCAGCGGGCGACGGCGCCGGCCTGCAGCGCGCCCAGCGGCGTCATCCCCATGAACATGAAGACGTAGACCGACATCACCCGCCCGCGCAGCCGGTCCGGCACGCGCGACTGCAGCAGCGTGTTCACCGACGCGTTGTTCAGGATGATCGAGAACCCCGCCGCGGCCAGCAGCACCAGCGTCAGCGGAAACGAGCGCGACAGGGAGAGCGCGATCAGCACCAGCGCGAACGCCGTCGTCGCGCCCAGGATCAACCGGCCGCGGGGGATGGAAAATCGGCCGGAGGCCAGCGCCACCCCGGCCGCCAGCGCGCCCGTCCCCGTCGCCGCCAGCATGGACCCCAGCCCCGGCGCGCCTACGCGCAGCACGTCGCGGGCGAAGACGGGAAGGAGCATCACGTACGGCAGCGCCGTCACCGACATCCCCGCGATCAGCCACACCAGCGTGCGCACCAGCCGGTCCGAGTGGATGTACGCCAGCCCCTCGCGAATGCCCTCCAGCGTGGTCGCCGTCCGCGGCGCCGGGACGAAGGGCGGCCGGCGGATCATCATCAACCCCGTAAGGACGGCCAGGAAAGAGATGGAGTTCGCGTAGAAGCACGCGGCGATGCCCACGGTGCCGATCATCGCCCCCGCCATGCCGGGGCCCACGATGCGGGTGGCGTTGAAGGCGGCGGAGTTGAGGGCGATGGCGTTGGGCAGGTCCGCGGGCCCGACCAGCTCCACGAAGAACGACTGGCGGGTGGGGATCTCGAAGGCGCTCACCATCCCCATCACGAACACCAGCGCCAGCACGGCGGGATAGGTGATGCGCTCCGTCCCCGTGAGCACCGCCAGGGTGAGCGCGGCGCAGAGCGCGACGGCCTGGGCGATGATGATGATGCGCCGCTTGTCGTGCCGGTCCGCCAGGTCGCCGGCCCACAGGGTGAACAGGAGCGAGGGGATGGAGCCGACGGCGGTGACGATGCCCAGCAGCAGCGCGGAGTTCGTCAGCTCCAGCACCAGCCACCCCTGCGCCGTGGTCTGCATCCACGTCCCGGTGAGGGAAAGGAGCTGCCCGGCGTAGAACACGCGGAAGTTGCGGTGCCGCAGCGCGCCGAACGCGCGGGCGGGGACCTCGACGTCGGGGGGCTGGCCCGGTGCGTCCGGCAGCTGCGCCGGCGGTCCGCGCACGGCCGCGGCCGGCGGCGCCCACTCCCGCTCCGGCGCATCCGCCCCCGGGATCTGCTCTTCCGTAGTCCCTCGCAGGTACTGCTGTGCGAAACGGCTGATTCGGCCTTATCTTACGATGGAGGGCACGCCCCGCGCCACCGCCGGGCACGGCCCGCAACCCGCGCCGCCCGCCGGGCCTGACCGCCCACCGGAGGTCCCATGCGCTTCACCAGCTACTCCCGCTACACCGGCCACATGGCCGACGCGCTGAACCTGCAGGCGCTGCTGGACCAGCTGAGCGACTTCCTGCTGCAGAGCGGGTTCGCGGGCGGGCGCCACTACAACCCGTGGTGGGGCGAGTTCGGCGGGGACGAGGACGACCGCTCGCTGGACGCGCTGAAGGAGGCGCTGCTGAAGGCGCTGCTGGAAAGCGGGATGCTGACGCCGGAGATGATCGACCAGCTGCGCGGCGACGCCGAGCCGGACGATGCGGTGCGCGGGCAGATCGCGGAGCTGCTGGACCGGCTGATCCAGCGGATGGTGGAGGAGGGATACCTCAACATCAGCGAGCAGCCGCAGATGCCGGACGGCTACTCGGAGATGCGGCCGGGGGAGGGGAAGATCGACGACGCGCGCGAGGCGGCGCGGCAGGTGGAGTTCTCGCTCACCGG
>DASTNU010000712.1:0-2587 GCA_035720605.1 Longimicrobium sp.
GGGAGAGACGATCCGCACCGAGATCAGCGCCAAGCACGACCGCGCCAGCGTGGACGCCATGTTCTCCGCCGCCGGCCTCGCCGTGGAGCGCTGGGAGACGGACGCGGACGGCCTCTACGCCATCACCCTGGCCGCGCCGCGCTGAGGGGGATCGATGGCTCTCTCCCGCGCCGCCCTGCTGCAGGACCTGCGCACGCACGCGTTCGCGCTGGAGCGTGCGCCGGGGCCGCCGCGCATCGGCGCGGAGGTGGAGCTGATCCCCGTCCTCGCCGAGAGCGGCGCGCAGGTGCCCATCGTCTCCGCGGACGGGCCGGCGACGCTGCCGCTGCTGCGCTGGTTCGGCGCGCGGCACGGGTGGGTGGAGCAGGCGTCGCCGTACGGCGTGCCGCAGTTCGCGGTGCCGGACGGCGGCATCATCAGCTACGAGCCCGGCGGGCAGATCGAGCTGAGCGCGGCGGCGTTCCCCTCCGCCTCCGCCCTCGTCCGCAGCCTGCGCGCGACGGTGCTGCCGCTGACCGATGCGGCGCGGGAGGAAGGGATGGAGCTGCTGGCGGTGGGCGTGGCGCCGCAGGGCGGCATCGGCGAGGTGCCGATGCAGCTGCCGGGCGCGCGCTACGTGCGGCAGACGCGCTTCTACGAAGCCATCGGCACGGGGGGCACGCGGATGATGCGGCAGACCGCGGCCATGCAGGTGAGCATCGACTTCGGCGCGGAGCCGCTCCTGGCGTGGCGCGTGCTGAACGCCATGGCGCCGTACGTCACCGCCATCTTCGCCAACTCGCCCGTCTACCGCGGCGAGCCCACCGGCCACCGCAGCTACCGCGCGCAGATCTGGCGCGAGCTGGACGGCGGCCGCACCGGCGCCTTCGCCTGCACGGGCGATCCGGTCGAGGAGTACCTGGACTTCGCCCTCGCCGCGCCCGCCATCCTGATCGGCGACCTTCCCTCGCCGCGCCCGGGGATCCAGGCCGTGGTGCCCCGGATGGCGGGAGATGCGGACGCGTTCCGCCCGTTCGCCGAGTGGAACGCGCGCGGCTGCGCATCGCCCGACGCCTGGCGCACGCACCTGACGACGCTCTTCCCGGAGGTGCGGCCCAAGGGGTTCGCGGAGGTGCGGTCGGCGGACGCGGTGGCGGCGGAATGGTACGCGGCGCCGCTGGTGCTGCTGGCCGGCATCGTCCACCATGCGCCGGCGCTGCGGGCGGCGAGCGATCTGCTCGGCGCGCCCGATCCGGGGCTGCTGCACGCCGCCGGGCGCGACGGCCTCGCCGACCCGCGCATCGCCGCCGTCGCCTGCGACCTGGTGGATCTCGCGATGGCCGGCGCCGCCGCGCTCCCCGGCTCCTTCGGCGCCGACGAGCTGGACGAGGCCGCCGCCTACTTCGCCCGCTACACCCGCCGCGCCCGCTCCCCCGCCGACGACACGCTGGACGCGCTCGCCGCCGGCCTCACGCCGGCCGCAGTGGCCGCGGCGGCCGCGGACTGACGCCGCCCCCAGTCGGGCGAATGAAATTCGTCGCCACAACATTACGAAGTCCGCCTTCGCGGAGTCGAGTGGAACCGCTGTCACACCGGTGGCGCCCGCGTCGCGCCATCTCCATCGTTTCCTCACCCGATATCCGACTGGCCAGCCACGCACCAGCATGCGCCGGATCCACTTCCTTGAGATCGAGGACCAGCCCTGGTGTCCGGCCGTGCTGCGCGACGCGGCCACGGACTTCTTGCAGTTCATGATCGTGGCGACGGACACCTACCTGCCCGCCGTGCCGCACCTGCGGTCCGCGCTGGAGCGCGCGGGCACGCGCCAGGTGGTGGACCTCTGCTCCGGCGGCGGCGGGCCGTGGCCCGGCCTCCTTCCCCGGCTCGGCACGCCGGATGAGCCCGTGCAGGTGCGCCTGACCGACCGCTATCCCAACCGGGAGGCGTTCGAGCAGGCCGGCGAGCGCACTGGTGGCCGCCTCGCCTTCCATCCCGACCCGGTGGATGCCACCGCTCTCCCTCCCGGGCTCACCGGCTTTCGCACCCTCTTTACCGCCTTTCACCACTTCCGGCCGGCAGAAGCGCGCGCCATCCTGGCCGACGCCGTGCGCAACGCAGAGGGGATCGGGATCTTCGAGGCCACGCAGCGCTCCGTCCCGTCGCTCCTCGCCACCGCCCTGTCGCCAATCCTGGTGCTCGTCGCCACCCCGTTCATCCGCCCATTCCGCTGGTCGCGCCTCCTCTTCACCTACCTCATCCCCCTCGTGCCCCTGCTCGTGCTGTTCGACGGGCTGGTCTCCTGCCTGCGCACCTACTCCCCGGGCGAGCTGCGCGCGATGGCGGATTCGCTCGACGCCCGCGGGTACACGTGGGAGATCGGCGAGGCGAAGGGGCGCGGGCCCGTGCCGGTCACCTACCTTCTCGGCATCCCGCCAGGCTGAGCAGCGGCCTCGAGTCGCGGGCACTACCGTTTCGCCGTTCACTCTGTTTAACTTCCTCGCCCCGTTTGCATCGAAAGTGAAACTCATGATCCCGGATCGATGCCTCGCATCAGCGTTTTCGCCGACGAAAGCGGCAACTTCGACTTTTCCCGCAAACAGGGCGCGTC
>DASTNU010000713.1:0-2403 GCA_035720605.1 Longimicrobium sp.
AGGGAGGCGCCGCGGGCAACTTCAGCACGCACGGTGCTTTGGCGCCGACCGAAGGATCTTGCCTGCAGAACCGTGGGGGCTGAATCTCTGCCGCGATCCTGCCCCTCGCTGGCGGAGAGCAGATCCTTCGGTCGCGCGCAAGCGGTTGCATTACTTCAGGTTACTCGTGTGCGCTCCCTCAGGAAGACAACGCTGCTTCGCAATCTCTGGGTTTGGCAACACCCGCTCAGGACGCGGCCAGGCCGGGGAGGTAGCGCTCGCGCAGCAGCGCGACGTGGTGCCGCTCGTGCCCGGCCATGATCCACGCCAGCGCGCGCACCGACACCTCCGCGCCGTTGGCGGTGCCGCGGCGGGCCAGCGTCTCCCGGTCCAGGCTGCCCAGAAAGAGCACGCTCGCCCGCCGCACGTGCCACCACTCGTCCGCCAGGCCGGCCAGGGTGCGCGAGTCCGCGTTGGCGGCGGCGGCGTAGGCGTTCTCGTCGAATCCCTCGATGGGCGTCTGGTCGCCGCGCGCAATGCGCATGGCGCGGTAGGCGAAGACGCGCTCGGTGTCGATGACGTGGTTCATCACGTCGCGGATGCTCCACTTGCCTGGCGCGTAGCGGTGCCCGCCGTGCGCCTCGTCCAGGCCGCGCACCAGGGCCAGGGTGTCGTCCAGCTGCGCACGCAGCGTCGCCAGCAGGTCGCCGTCGGGGACCAGGTCGATGTAGCGGCTGTAGTACGGCAGGTACTCGGAGGCGTCGGGTCTGGGGATCATTGGATCGGCCGGGGTCGCGGGTGGGTGGATAAACCGCCGCCGCACACGATACACGCCGTGCGCGGCGGGGGGTAGCGAACGGGCGTCCGCTCTGCGGCCGGCTGGACTTCTTCCGGGTACAGATGGACCGGCCCCCGCGCCTCGGGCTGAGGCGTGGGGGCCGGATTCCGTCACCGGGATCGGGCGGGGATCAGGCGCGCAGGGCGTTGGCCAGGCGGACGAGGATGGCGGCGTTCGCGGCGGTCACCGTCTTCCCGATCTGCGCGCGCACGTGCCAGATGTACGGCAGGTACTCGTCCTGCTGCAGCTTGACGCACATGGCGCCGGCGACGTCGGGCTTCGATACCCAGCGGCGGGTGAGCTCGCACAGGCTGCCGTCGTCTACCGTGACCGTGAAGCTGGTCTGCGCCGTGGCGCTGTTGCCGGACAGGTCCGTCGCGGTGGCGGTGAGCGTGTGCGTCCCCAGCGCAAAGGTGTACGCGGGGCCCGAGGCGCCGGGGCAGCTGGTCGCGTTCTCGTCCACGCCGCTCACCTCGTCCGTCGCCGTGCAGGTGATGTTCACCGACTGGGCCACCGTGTACGTCCCCGCGTTGCCGCTGAAGGTGATGGTGGGCGGGGTATGGTCGGTGTTGGGCGCCGCCGTCAGCACGCGGAACTCGTCCAGCGGCACGTCGCTCAGCGCCATGGTGATCTGGATGCTGCGGCGGTCCGCCGAGATCACCAGCCGGTCCACGGGCTCCAGCTCGACGGTGCGGCGGGCGGCGGCGGCGAACACCGTCCCCGGCGCGCCCAGCGTGCCGTCGGTGGCGGCCAGCCGCCGGTCGGTGACCATCACGCCCACGATGTCGCTGTCGAAGGTGATCGTCGCCCGAAGGGTGGTGGCGCGGGGGGTGGTCACGTCCATGTGCACGTAGTGCGAGTTCACCCACGTGCCGGCCGGGAGCACGCGCTCGTTGGCGGTGGTGGAAGGCCAGATTTCGCTCATCGTGTAGGCGCCCGGATCCGCGAAGTCCACCTGCACGGGCTGGGCGAGCCGGACGCCCGCCCGTTCGTTCCACGCGTACATCCTGGTGTTGTTCTCCAGCGCGCCCGGCACCAGCGACGCAGGCGCGGTGGCGAGATATACCAGCGCGCCGGTGTGGCCGCTGACGGCGGCGGAGGGCGCCGCGACGGATGCGTCGGGGGCGGTGGGGACGTCGGCGCAGGCGGCGAGGGCCAGGAGCACGACGGCGGGGGACGCGCGGCGGTACGCGCGGCGGAGGTACGTCATGGAGTGTTCCTTTTCCGGGGAGGGTATCGACGCTGAGGACGATCCGTGTCGTGGCTCGCTTACTCGCGGACGCGTGTCGTCCGCCGCGTACGCCATCCCCCCAGGGCAACCGCCAGACCACGCGGGCCACTTCCGTCAAGCCGTTGATTCGAAAAGAGATAGATGGAAAGTCGCTACGAGCCGGCAGCGAGTGGGGTGTAACGTCCCGTTGCAGATGATGTATCGTTCCCGCGTCGAGAAGAGGGTTTTGCCGATCTGGTACGAGACCGGCCCCCGCGTCGCCGGTCGAGGCGCGGGGGCCGGATGCCGTCACCAGCCCGGGGGACCAGCCGCGCGGGCCGGTCCGGTAGGGGTGCGGGGGGGCGGCGGGTGTCCT
>DASTNU010000714.1:0-3094 GCA_035720605.1 Longimicrobium sp.
GCGGCAGGCAACCCCGCGCCCGGCGCTGTCGCCGGCGCAGCGGGGGTTGTGGCGCTCGGAGCAGGCCGGGGATTCGCGCGGCGCACACTGCCTTTCGCGACAGGTCCGCCTGCAAGGCTCACTGGACCGGACGGCGCTGGCGGGTGCGCTGGACCGGATCGTGGCGCGCCACGAGGCGCTGCGCACCGCGTTCCCGGGGGTGGACGGAGAGCCGGAGCCGCGGATCACGCCGGCGGAGGAGAGCGGATTCAGCCTGCTGGAGCAGGACCTGAGCGGCCAGCCGGATGCGGAGCCGACGCTGCGGCGTCTGGCTTCCGAAGAAGCGGCTGCCCCGTTCGACCTGGAGCTCGGCCCGCTGATCCGCGGCCGCCTGATCCGGTTGGCGGCGGACGATCACGTTCTGCTGCTGACCGCGCACCCCCTCGGCGCGGACGCGTGGTCGCTGCGGGTGCTGGTCGACGAGCTGAACGTGCTGTACGCCTCCCATCTGCGTGGTGAGGGGGATCCACTGCCCCCGCTCCCGGTGCAGTACGCGGACTACGCGGCGCGGCAGCGGGGCCGGTTAGCGGGCGAGGTGCTGGAGGAGCAGGCGGAGTACTGGAAGGAGACGCTCGGCGGCGCGCCGGAACTGCTGGAGCTGCCGACGGACCGTCCGCGTCCGGCGCGGTACGACCCGGCTGGCGCCGCGGTCGGGGTGGAGCTGGATGAGGAGCTGACGGCGGCGCTGAAGGCACTCGGCCAGCGGCACGGGACCACGCTGTTCATGACGCTGCTGGCGGGGTGGGCCACGGTGCTCGGCCGGCTGTCGGGGCAGGAAGACGTGGTGATCGGCACGCCGTCGGCCAATCGCGGCCGGAGCGAGATCGAGGGGCTGATCGGCTGCTTCGCGAACCCGCTGGCGCTGCGGGTGGACCTCTCCGGTTGTCCGCGCGTCCCGGAGCTGCTGGCCCGGGTGAAGGAGCGGGTGCTGGGGGCACGGCAGCATCAGGACATCCCCTTCGAGCAGGTGGTGGAGCTGCTGCAGCCAGTGCGCAGCCTCTCGCACAGCCCTGTCTTCCAGGTGATGTTCGCGTCGCGGGACGCGCCCGGGAGTCTCGTGCAGCTGCCGGGGCTGAAGCCGGCGTCCGTGGAGCGCGCGGGCCCGGTGACGGCAAGGTTCGACCTGTCGCTGTCGTTGCACGAGGCGGATGGACGGATTGCCGGTGAGCTGGAGTATGCGACGTCGCTGTTCGATCGCGGGACGGTGGAGCGCTGCGTCGGCTACCTGCGGCGCGTGCTGGCGGCGATGGTGGCGGACGAGCACCGGAGCGTGGCGACGCTGTCCGTGCTGTCGGAGACGGAGCGGGCGCAGGTTCTGGAAGGATGGAACGCGACGGGGGCGGCGTATCCGGCCGGGCTGCGCGTCCACGACCTGTTCCACGCGCAGGTGGCGCGCACGCCCCGCGCCGTCGCCCTCTCCTGGCGCGGCGAGCGGCTGACGTACGCGGCGCTTGCGGAGCGGGCGAACCGGCTGGCCAACGCGCTGCGGCGCCGCGGCGTGGGGCCGGAGGTGCGGGTGGGCGTCTGCCTGGCGCGCACGCCGGATCTGGTCGTGGCGCTCCTGGGAGTGCTGGGGGCCGGGGGCGCGTACGTGCCGCTGGACCCGGCATACCCGCGGGAACGGCTGGGATTCATGCTGGAGGACGCGGGGATCGCCCTGGTCCTCACCGAATCACACCTGGAGGAGCGCCTTCCGGAGGGCGCGGCAGCGCTGCTGCTGGACCGGGAGCGCGACGCGCTGGCCGCGGAGTCCGCGCAGTTGCCGGAGAGCGGCGTGCTGCCGGAGAACCTCTCCCATGTCATCTTCACCTCCGGGTCTACGGGGCGCCCCAAGGGGGTGCTGATCCGCCACTCGTCCACGGTCGTCCTGCTGTACTGGCTGCGGGAGAACGTCACGGACCAGGAGCGCTCGTCGGTACTCTTCTCGACCTCGATCAACTTCGACGTCTCGGTGGCGGAGCTCTTTGGCACGCTGTGCTGGGGGGGCAGGCTGGTGCTGGTGGAGAACGCCCTGGAGCTGGCGACGGTGGCGGAAGAGGTCGTCTACGCCAGCATGGTGCCGAGCGCCGCGGCCGAGCTGCTGCGCTCGGGCGGGATCCCGGCGAGCTTGCGGACGCTGAACCTGGGGGGCGAGGCGCTGCCGAACGCGCTGGCGCAGGGGCTGTACGCCCTGGGTACGGTGGAGAAGGTGGGCAACCTGTACGGGCCCACGGAGGACACCACCTACTCCACCTATTCGCTGGTCCCCAGGGGCGCGAGCCGGGTCTTCGTCGGGCGGCCGGTGGCGAACACGCAGGCGTACGTGCTGGATGGCCACCTCCAGCCGACGCCCGTGGGCGTGGTCGGCGAGCTGTACCTGGCGGGTGACGGACTGGCGCGAGGCTACGCCAGCCGCCCGGGGATGAGCGCCGAGCGGTTCCTGCCGAACCCGTTCGGGCCGGCGGGTTCGCGGATGTACCGGGTGATGGACCGCGTCCGCTGGAGTCCGGACGGGGAGCTGGAGTACCTGGGCCGCAGCGACTTCCAGGTGAAGGTGCGGGGCTTCCGGATCGAGCTGGGGGAGATCGAGACACGGCTCCGGGAGCACCCCGGGGTGCACGAGGCGGTGGTGCTGGCGCGGGAGGACGTGCCCGGCGACCGACAGCTCGTGGCGTATTTCGTCGGTGCGGAGGAACTCGAAGTCGAGGCGCTGCGGACGTACCTGGCGGAGCGTCTGCCGGAGTACATGGTGCCGGCGGCGTACGTGCGGCTGGAGACGCTGCCGCTGACGCCCAACGGGAAGCTGGACCGCAAGGCGTTGCCCGCACCCGAGGGCGACGCCTACTCGTCGCGTGCATACGAGGCGCCGGTGGGCGAGGTCGAAATCGCGCTGGCGGAGATCTGGGGAGAGCTGCTGGGCGTGGAGCGGGTGGGTCGCTGGGCCCACTTCTTCGAGCAGGGTGGCCACTCGCTGCTGGCGGTGCAGGTCGTCTCTCGGGTGCGGCAGGCGCTGGGTGTGGAGGTGGCGCTGCGGGACCTGTTCACCTGGCCGGTGCTGGCGGACTTCGCGCGGGGC
>DASTNU010000715.1:0-4549 GCA_035720605.1 Longimicrobium sp.
CATCGAAAATCGGCGCGCCCTGGTTGAGGAGGCGGCGCTTTCGTCCGGCTTGATCGAGCGTCCAGAGGTGCTGGCCGGTCACGGCCTCGCGTTTATGGAACGGTTCGATGTACGGTGCCAGATCCGGCGCGTCGGGGTGCCGCTTCCGGTACGCGACTTCTGGCGTAAGACCCAGCATGTCCTCGACGGACATGCCTATCAGGCGGGCGAAGCTCGGAGAAACGTACGTCAGGCGGAGAGAGGAGTCGGTCTCCCAGAAACCGTCTGCGGCCTGCCGGGCGAAATCCTCGAAGCGGGCCGCGCTCGCGACGGCCTCCGCCCGGGCGTGCGCTTCGGTTTCGCGGCTGCGCTCCAGGTCGAACCGGAAGCTGCGCAATGATCGCTGTGCAACCGTGGCGATCAGCGCTGCCGCGATGGTCATGAATACCGGCACTCGATCGATCGCCACCGCTACCCATTCTGGATCCGGATCGAACGGAAACGAAAAGGTCGACCGGCGAAGCCATGCCACCAGAAGAATTTCGAGCAACGCCAGGAGGGTCCATATCCGGCCCGCCAGGGGAGGAAGCACCAGCACGGCCACCAGCACCAGGGTCGGCAGGGCGATGTTGACGCCGATCGCTTTGCCGCCCGAGCCGATGTTGGTAATGGCGCCGGCCGTGAAAAGCACCGCCATGAACGCGTTCGCAGCGGCATCCAGCCGCCCTCCGCGGACGTATCCCCACAGCACGAGGATGATCGCGAGGATCGTCACCCCGTAGAGCAGAGCGAATGCACGAGTGCCCCACAGGAGCTCGGTGATGGCGACGAGGCTCGTCACCACGAGCTCGAACAGGGCGAAGCCGAGCAGGAGCGTAGCGCGAAACCGCTGCTCCGGATCCGTCACGGCCGGATTCGCCGCGATCGCACGCCGACCAGGCCCTCGCGACAGCATCCTCAACGCCTCGCCGTTCGGGGTTTGCGTCAGTGGTATCGTGGCTCGCCGCCACGGACCGGCAGGGTCAGACCCGCCCGTGCCCGCGGCAGTCCGCGGGGAGGTCGCGGGCTCGCCTCACGGGCGACGCCGGCGCTCACGGCTCCTCGAGAGCCGAGAGGGGCTCGGCCGGGGTGGCTTCGCGGCCGGTGAGCTCCTGCGCCGCGATCCGGAACAGCACGGTCCGGAAGGGAACGGGGGCGTCCACCTCGAACGCGACGGGCCACTGCTGGTCGCCGGTCATCTCAGCCTGGTGCCTGATGATGTGCGGCCGTACCGCTACTCATCGTCGAAGACGTAGTGCAGCGGCTCGATGTCGACGTGGCGCCACGCGTACGCAAGGCGTCCGACGTGGTTGCGTGCCAGGTTCGGCTCGCACGCCTCGCGACCCGGGTCCGGATGCGGGGCAGCAGCATCGTGCTCGTGCTTCCCTCCGCAGTCCCGGCCCGCGCACGCCTGCGCGCACGCTGATCCGCACGATAGCCCACGCCGTACCCGCGCGCGTCAGGAGAATGAGATCGTTCCTGCGGGGAGTCACCCTCCATGTGGCTGCGTCCCTCCACGGGCTGTCCCCGGTGCTGTACCACCTGCACCGGTGCGGCAGGCCGGCCGGAGAAGCTTCTTTCCTGCTCCTCCCGCCAGTCCTGCGTAACCTCAAATCCTGAAGAAGATTGGGGTACATCGCTTTTCTTGTTTCCACACGAGGTCCGGGTCACTCCCGCGACGCGGACGAGCTGGAAGGTGGCTCCGTGCTCGCCGAGGGCAGGCCGTCGCCGCCTTCCAGCAATTCCTTGAGCCGCTGGATGAACCGGGCGGCCGGGGCTCCGTCGACGACGTCGTGGTCCACGGAGACGGTGAGGCTGAGGTACTCGCGCGGCTCGATGCGCCCATCCGCCGCGAAGGCCGGCCGCGTGGCGATCCCGCCGATGGTGAGCATCAGCGTGTAGTCCCCGATGGGAATCCCCCATCCGGCCCCGTCGCCGAACATCCCCACCGACGTCACGCTCACCGTCCCGGCCAGCCGCTTCCGCAGGCGCGGGCGCATCCCCAGCACGCGCCAGAACCATCGCCCGGCGAAACCGGGGACGCGTCCGCCCGCGCGCACCTCGCGAGGAAACGTCGCCGCCTGCAGCGCGCGGAGCTCGCGGTGGATCTCCAGGCAGGCGCGCCGGTTGGCGGCGCGGATGACGTGCGGCGTCGCGACGCGGGGACCGCCGCCGGCGTCGCGCTCCACCAGCACGCTCACGTCGACGTCGTCGAAGACCACCAGCCGCCGCCGGCCCAAGCGGTACGCCTGGACGGAAGGATCCCCATCGACCGCCCGGGCCAGGCAAGCGATCACGAACGCGGTGAAGGAGAGGGATTCTCCGGTGCGCGCCCTGTGCTCGCGGAGCAGGCGCCGGGGAAGGGTGGCGTCCACCTCCACCAGGGCGTGCACCAGGTGCTTGCGGTGGGCGACGGCCAGGTAGTCCAGGATCACCCGCCGCGTGCCGGGGAGCGGCACCACGCGAACGCCGCCGGTCCCGTCATGGCGTCCCGACGCGGCCGGGCGGGGCGTCATCGCTGGGGGCGGGAACGGGCGCGCACCAAGTCGCCCACCAGCACCGCGGCCGGGTAGAACAGCTCCTCCTCGCTGCGGGCGTGCAGCTGCAGCTTCCGCGCGAGGTGCTCCACCTCCGCGTCGCCCGCCGCGTGCGCCACCTGCTCCAGACGCCGCGCCGCCGCCCCGATCGCCACGTGCTCCCGCAGCATCCGCGGAAGCTCGTCGCGCAGCGAGTCGGTCATGGGGAGCACGTCCCGCATCCAGGGCTCGAGCTCGCCTTCGGACAGCGGGCGCAGCAGCGCGAGCGGGGGCAGCGCGATCTGCTCTTCGCGGACGAAGTGCGGGTGCAGCACCCGGGCAAGCTCGCGCGCGGCCTCGCCGACGGGTCCGGGGGCCCGGGCGGCATCCTCCAGCGCCGCGTGGATCTCCGCGTGCTCGGCGCGCATGGACGCCGGGATCGGGAACCGTTCCGGCTGCCCGTGCTCCTGGGCCGATCCCTCCGCCGGGACGGCCAGGAAGAGGAGGGCGGCCGCCCCGGAGAGGTGGTTGCAGATTCGCCTGATCATCGGATTGCTCCTCCCGTCCGGATCTCCGCGGCCGCATTCCTCCGCGTCCCCGGCGCCGCCACGGATGGCCTCGACGCCGCTCCCAGGCACGCGGAAGACCGCCGCATCGGTCCCATGATAGTCCCGGGGCCGCGCGTGGGTGTCGGGCACTCCGCGCGGCGGCTGTACGGGAAAGCTGGACTGGGTTGGGCGGCGGAATGCGCGCCGAAGCGTAGGAGAAAGGCTGGATGCCGCGCTGGGAGGAGTTTCCGGACGAGGTTCCATCTGCTGCCGGCCGTCGGCGGCGGGGCGGACCGCAGTCCCGGGGGGAGGGCGGGGGAGGGCCGCCTACCGCCGCCGCCACTAGCCGCGCCACCGCGCCCTCGCCGCGCGCGCGGTTCCATGCGCGACGGGCTTCTGGGGATTTTTTCGTGCACTGCCCTTTTTTCCCGATTAGGTTACGGGCAAGGCCGCATGCCGCACACCGCTCGCGAATTGCGGTGAATCTCCCCCGCAGGCCCCATCATGGCTACCGTCGACAGCCTCCCGTTCCTACGCCGCATCACCGGGTTCGTCCAGTCCCGTGTCGAGGGCGTACCCGGCTTCATCGCGACGCTCATTTCGCCGCACGTGGCGGTGGCCCCGCGCGCCGCGCTCCCCGATCCGGACCCTGCGGACGGGGCGTACCGGTTCGCGATGCTCGTGCGCAGCGAGGTCGTGTCGTTTCCCCTCACCCTGGCCGCAGCGGACGACCTGATAGTCGCGTTCCGGGTGGACGAGCCCTCGCCGTTCCACGTCGAGATCCCTCCGTCGACCCTCAATCCTTCGGAGCCCCGCTCCACCGAGGCCACCACGGTGCTCCAGGACGCGAGCGCCGGTGTGCTCAGGCCCGTCCCCGCCTCGGTTTCCGTCGTAGACACCCGCGAAGGACTGCGGCTGCAGGTGCACATCGCTTCCGAGGGAGAACTGCAACGCGTGTTGGGTGCACCGATCGCGGCCGGCGACGCCGTCATCGGGATCGTCGGGAGGATCGACCGCGACTCCCCCCTCGCCATCCCCTCCTCGCTGATTCGGGAGAGCGTGGCCGTGCAGGCCACCCTCCGTTCGGCCCCCCCGTCGACGGGAGAGTTCTCGCGCACCGCGTGGCTGGCGGTGGAGCGTGCCGACGCGATGCGGCGCCAGCAGAATCTCTCCGAAGTGCACATGGACCACCTGCTGGCCGGGCTGGTGGTCGTCGGAGGTGAGGTCGCAGACCGCCTGCTTTCCCAGCTCGGCACGGACCGGGAGGGGGCGCTGCAGCTGGTGGAGAGCACGGCCGATCTTTCCCTGCCACGGGAATACGCCGTCGCGCCGCTGAAGATGCTCCCCGCCCTTTCCAAGCACGCGGGGGAGGCGATCCAGGCCGCCGCAATCTTGGCGCGCGACCGAGGCTCGGCGCGGATCGAGCGGAGCGACCTTCTTCTCGGCGCGCTCTCGATCACCCGGTGC
>DASTNU010000716.1:0-4384 GCA_035720605.1 Longimicrobium sp.
CACCTCACGCGGATCAGCAGAGTTGGCAGAGGCCGGAATCCGGCCTCTGCCGACTCCGTTGGATCCGTGTGGGGTCCGTACTTTTTCCGGATCCGGCGGGAGCCGGGTCGCCTGCGGGATGATCGAATCGACGTCCGCGGGATGCCGGAGTACGGTAGTCGTTGCTCGAATGCGGCGATTTCAATGCAGTCCGAATCTCTTGTCGTTGCGCCTGCGGACGATACTCACGTGCTGCCCTGATGTCCGGCCGATGGCGGGTTCTGCGCCCTTGCTATTTCGGCTTTTCTTCGGCATGTTGTCGGGCCGCGGAGTTCATGAGCACGCCACGGAAAAGGGGAGGGAGAATGCCGATGATCGGGGGAGAAGCGGCGGAGCTGAAGGTCCTGTCGCGCCGTCACGTTGCGGACGAGGTGCCGGAGGGGCGGGACCCCTACAACCTGGGATGGGTGATGGACTGGCTGTACGGCGACGCGGCCCTTTCGCCGATGCCGCTTCCCGCGGCACCCGATCCGGCGCGCCCCGCGTGGGAGCGAAAGCCGGCGCGCGTGGCCGCGCCCGTTCTCGCCGGTGCGCGCGGAGGACGGCCGCGGCGGCGGCGCGCGCGGCAGCTGGCCCTGCTCTGAGCCGGCAAAGGTTCGCTGCCGGCTCCCGCGCTTGCCAGACGGGGCGCTGGTGCGGAGTTTCCATCGCCGCAACCGGCGGAGACTCGCGGGCTGACGAGAGGCGGGGGAATGGAGCGGAAGACGCTGCTGGTGGGGCTGGCCCACCCGGACGACGAGGTGGGCGCGGCGGGGACGATCCTGGCGCAGATGGCGCGCGGGGACCGCGTGGTGGTGGTGTGGCTCACCCGCGGCGAGATGACGGAGGCGTTCGGCCCCCTTCCCGCGGACCAGGTGGCGGCGCGGCGCGAGGAGCACGGCCGCCGCGCGGGCGAGATCCTGGGCGTGGAGACGCGCTTTCTGGACTTTCCGGACTGCGGGCTGCACGCCGACCCGGACTCGGCGAAGCGGGTGGCGCGGCTGCTGGCGGAGGTCAGGCCCGACGGGCTGCTCACCTGGGGCGATTCGTGGGGCCGGGGCATGCGCCACCCTGACCACCAGGCGTCGGGCAAGATCTTTCGCGACGCCATCACCCTGGCGCGCATCGCCAAGGTGGTGGGGCCGCTGCAGCCGCACCGCGCCGGGGTCCCCGTCTTCACCTACCGCGGCGCGCATTCCCAGCTCCCCGCGGTGGCGGTGGACGTGGAGCCGTACCTGGACACCATCCACGAGCTGGCGCGGTTCTACCGCGAGAGCATCGGCTTCGGCGACCGCGAGTGGCTGGAGCGGCGGCTGCGGCACGCGGGCGAGCCGTACGGCCTGCGCTTCGCCGAGGTGTTCGACGCGTGGGAGACGCGTCCCGGCGTCGTGGCCCACCTCATCCCCGCCATCCCGGCGGAGAGCGGCGAGTCCGTCCACCCCGAGCGCGCGCAGTAGCCCCCGCCCCGCCCCGCACGAACCGCGTGCGGAGAAGGGAGAGCGGCGGCCTCAGAGGGTATTGCTAAACCCAGAGACTGCGAAGCGGCGTTGTCTTCCTGAGGGAGCGCACACGAATAACTTGAAGTGATGCAACCGCTTGCGCGCGACCGAAGGATCTTCTCTCCGCCAGCGAGGGGCAGGACCGGCGGCAGAGATTCAGCCCCCACCGTTGTGCCGGCAAGATCCTTCGGTCGGCGCCAAAGTACCGTGCACGCTGAAGTTACACGCGGCGCCTCCCTCAGGAAGACAATCGTCGGCGTGAGGTTGGGCAACACCTTCTCAGGCGGGAGCGGCCCGGGGCACCCGGAACGCGAAAGAGGCGGCCCGGGAAACCCGGACCGCCTCTCCAGCGGATTCGCTCAGCCGCGGCCTACGACGCGCGGGTGTAGACCAGCCGGTAGGTGAACGGCTGCGGCAGGCGCGGGCTGGTGACGGTGACGCTCATCGTCATCGTGTTGCCGTTGTCGCTCAGCGTGTACACGTTCACCCGCTGCCCGTCCTCGGCGCGGAAGGTCTGGTGCAGCCCGCCGTCCCGCCACACGGCGGTCACCTGCAGGCAGTCGCCTCGCATCTGGGGGCAGGTGCCGCCCCTCTCGCGGTGCCACAGGACGGGCGAGCCGCCCACCGGGGTGGTGACCGACGGACGCCCCTGCATGTCCACGCGCAGGTTGCCGCCGTCCTGCGAGATCACCAGCTGCGGGTAGGCCGTGTTGGTGCTGCGCAGCCGGGGGCGCGCGATCTGGCGCACCACCACGTTCAGCGGCGCCACCGCCGTGTTGATCTTGGCGTTGAGGTCGTCGCTCGCCGAGCGGTTGAGCGTCCAGGTGCCGCGCAGCTGCGAGACCTGCGCGCGTGCCGCCACGGGCACCAGGGCGAACAGCGCAAGGGCGAGCAGCAGGGCAATGCGTTGACGGCGCATGGGCAGGTTCTCCATCATGCTGGGAGGACTGGCCGCACGGCCGGGCCCGCAGGCGTCCGGAGGCGGCGTGGTGACGGCAGGGTCGCCGTAATCTAAGGCGCAGGCGGCACCTGCGGTAGAGCCCGCAAACACCCTTTCACGGACGGTGTACACCCGCGGCACGCCGCGGGTGCCGCCGCCGCTGAAACCCCGCGGCCCGCGCCCCGTACCCACTGGCCACACGCGCGGCGGCGCCGCGCCGGCATCCATTCCCCCTTGCAGGAACCACGGGACGATGAGCGACTCCGCCCGCCAGACCCGCATCCTCACCCAGATCGATCCGCGCACCTGGGAGCACCCGGCGGACCGCGCCGCGCTGAACGCCCTGCGCAAGATCCCCGTCTTCGACGAAGTGCTGCGCTCCGTCTTCGGATTCTTTGGCGAAAAGCCGCTGCGGCTGGCCTTTCTTTCCGCCTCGGTGCGGGTGGGCGCCACGCAGTATCCCCGCGTGCACCGGCTGTACGTAGAGGCCGCGCGCACGCTGGACGTGGAGCCGCCGCCGCTGTACGTGCAGAAGGCCGCCACGCTCAACGCCTTTGCCTTCGGGATGCAGAAGCCGTTCATCGTGGTGAACTCGCTGACGGTCGACGAGCTGGACGACGGCGAGCTGCGGTTCGTGCTGGGGCACGAGCTGGGGCACGTGATGAGCGGCCACACGCTGTACCTTACCATGATGGTGGTGCTGTACCAGCTCTCGGTGCTGGGCTTTCCCATCGTGGGGCTGGCGGCGCGGGCGGTGCTGATGGCGCTGCTGGAGTGGCACCGCAAGGCGGAGCTCTCGTGCGACCGCGCGGGCATCCTGGCCGTGCAGGACCCCGAGGCGGCCATGCGCACCATGCTGAAGTTTGCCGGCGGCGCCACGGGCGAGACCAACCTGGCGGACTTCCTGGCCCAGGCGGAGGACTACCGCGAGCCGGGCGACCTGGCGGACCAGGTGTTCAAGGTGCTCAACGTGCTGGCGCTCACGCACCCCGCGCCCGTGCTGCGGGTGGCGGAGATGCGCAACTGGTTCGAGAGCGGCGGCTACGAGCGGGTGCTGGCCGGCGACTACCGCCGCCGCGGCGAGCCGGAGCCGGGGTACGCCGAAGACATTGCCGCCGCGGCGCAGTCGTACCGCGAGGACGCCCGCGAGGCCTTCGCCAACGCGCAGACCGCCGCCCGGCGGGTGGTGGACTCCTTCCGCCAGGGCTTCGGCGCGCGATAGGCCGCGGTTCTCCCGCCTCGCCCGTGCGGCGGTCACGCGGGGGCGGAGGAAAACGAGAGGATGCCGAGAGCCTGGCCCGGTTCTCCGCATCCTCTCGTCGTCTCTGCGCTTCGTGCACGACTCGACCCGCGGCCTGCGCGCGAAACGCGGCAAATGAGGTGTAAATTGATGACATGCAGGTAGTTAGGATGGTTTCGCATCCCCGGGATCGCGGACCCGGTGGGCATCATGGAAGAAGAGGTGGGCGCACTTTGCGTGCAGATTGGCGTTAATCCCAGCAATGACGCCGCCGGAGTGGAACTGTGCTTGCATCTGCCCCCGCGCGGGCGCGCCGAACGGCCGTGCCCCGGAACGGAACCGCCACGCGTGGAGACTCCCATGAACAAGTCAGAGTTCATCGACAAGGTCGCCGAGAAGGCCCAGATGAGCCGGGCCGCCGCGGCGCGCGCGGTCGACGCCATCTTCGACACCGCCGGCGGCGCGGTCTCTGAGGCGGTGCATGGGCTGGGCGAGCTGTCCATCCCGGGCTTCGGCAAGTTCAGCAAGAAGACCCGCGCGCCGCGCCAGGGCCGCAACCCGCGCACCGGCGCGGTGATCGACATCCCGGAGCGCAGCACCATCTCCTTCACCGCCGGCAAGAACTTCCGCGAGGGCTCGCCCTCCGGCCGCCGCAAGGCGGCGGGCGCGGGTGCCGCGGCCGGGGCG
>DASTNU010000717.1:0-4060 GCA_035720605.1 Longimicrobium sp.
CCGGAGCGGCCGTGGTGGGCACGGCACCGGTCAGCCCCAGCGCCATGAACCCGTGCTCGGTGGTGAGCTGCGTGACAGGGTCTCCCGCCACGTCGATGACGCGCGACGCGTCGGCGCCCGCGATCCGCAGCTTTACCTGCGCGCCGTCGAGCGGCCGGCCGGTCCGGGCGTCGCTGACCTGGACGGCGAAGAACGACGTGGCGTTGTCCACCACCACCGTGGTCGCGCCGTCATCCCGGGTGGGGCCCTTGTCGCACGAGCCCAGCACCAGCGCGATCCCCCCCGCCACCAGGAGCCTCCGGATCACCCGGGAGCATGCAGCACCGGTTCTCATGATGTCCTCGCATTGTTGTGGGGGTGGTGCGCTGGTGCCGCTTCGGCACCGGCGCGGTTGCATCGCACGTCTCATTCAGGGGGTGACGGCGGATGGGTGATTCCAGGCGGCTTCGCCAGGTGGGCGGGGTCGAACCGCCGCCCCAGCTCCTCCAGCCGACTGCCGGTGTCGTAGCGCCGCCCGGCACGCTCCAGCGCGTGGTAGCGGTATTCCCAAGGGAACGCGTCGGCGACGCGCAGCCGCGCGGCGCCGGTGGCCGCGTGGGTGGATGGCAGGAGCGGGATGCGCAGGGTAAGGCCGCCGTTGGAGCCCGCATCCGTACTCAGCACGAACCAGCCGATCTCCAGCTCGCCGAAGCGCCGCAGCACGTGCAGGCGCACGCCGTGGTCGCCGTCCAGGAACCGCCCCGCCGTCGCCTGCAGGGTGAGGTCGTAGCGGGCGATCCGTCCGGCCACGTCCAGCAGCGCCAGCGGCGGCTCCATGGGCTCCAGGCGCCACCCGTCGCGGTCGTAATGCGCCGCGCCCGTCAGCCCCATGACGGCGCCCGCGGCCAGGCGGCCGTCCATCGAAAAGACGCGGCCTTCCAGGTCGGCGCCGTACCGGTCGCGGGTAAAGGTGCCGACGGTGGCGGAGAGAAACGCGTTGCGGGGAAGGCGTACGGTGTGGTTGAGCGTCGCCACGCCGGGGCGGACCCGCGACTCGCCGGGATGCAGCTCGTCGTGCAGCGTGAAGAGCACCTGCGCGGAGAGGGCCAGTCCCCGCCGCACGTCCACGCGCAGCTCGGGCGCCACTCCCAGCCGCGACCGCACGGGGTTGTCGAACTGGCCGAACTGCGCTTCGAGCCAGGGGTGCACCACCAGTTCCAGCCGGCCGAAGGACGAGCTGGCCCGTGGTGCCTCGAGCAGTGCGGGAGGAAGGGAGGAGACGTCGAATGACACGTGGGGAGTTCCGCCCCACGGTTCTTTGCCGTTGGTGGCGGTGGCGCCGGAAGCCCCTGCGAAGCGCACGGCCACGAGAGGGATGCCGCGCGTGCCGGCGACCAGCACCAGCTCCTGGTGGGGGAGTTCGGAGGTGAGAAGGCGGGCGGCTTCCAGGATGGCCCGGCGCTCGTCACGGAACCGGGCGTTTTCGAAGCGGGCCACCACGCGATCGTCCGTGACCGTTACCGCCACGTTCGCGAAGCCGTGGCCGGCGAGCAGACGTGTGGCGCTCTCAGCGTTCCCGGAACGAAGCGTATCCGCCGGAAAGGGCGGGGGAAGGTCGGTTAGCGGCCGCGGAACGGCGCCGGAGGGTGGGACCTGGGCCACAACGGCGCGAGGCCGCCAGGGAGGGTGCGCGAGGAGGATGAAGAGGGTGAACAGAAATGGAGAGACGCGCACGGCTGCTCCTGAGGGAGAGCCCAGGGCGCTCGGTCGGCTCGACGAACGTGCCGAACCGGGCTATGGAGAGGGCGCATGAAAGAAAGTGGCGCATCCAATACATTCGCACGTTACGGGTCGCATTGTGCGCGCGCAAGAGTAAGCTGTTGTCTGGGAAATACTTAGCTGGGTAAACGGTCGTATTGTGCGTACGCGCGTCGGAAGAAACCGCCATAAAGAGGATGTTGGATGGGCCAATATGTGCAGCACCAGAGTCGCAGAATCGAGGCGAGAAGCCGGGGGAACATTCCGCGCTGTGCTCAGCCGGCGCCGGAGAAGGTGCAATTCGCCCGGGATGGTGGCAGGCGTCGCGGGGAGCGGCGTTTGCCCGGGAGATCTCCCGGCCGGGCGGGGCATCTCCTGTGAGAGGATGGGAAGGCGGGTGGCCGGGCAGTGACTCCACCCCCTTTCCTTACGAGCGGATCGGCCACATCCTGTGATCTGCCCTCCATCCATCGATCCGTTCTTCTCCGGACCCATGACCGACACCGCCCCCGCCGCGCAGGCGCAGACCATCGACCAGGTGCTGCAGCGGCTGAACGCCATCCTCGACGCCGCGCTGCGGCAGGGCGCCCGCATCGGCTACTTCGCCGCGCTGTACGAGCGGGTGACGACCAACGTGCGGCGCGCGCTGGTGGCCGGAAACGTGTTCCAGGACAACCCGCGGATGGAGCGGCTGGACGTGGTGTTCGCCAGCCGCTTCCTGGATGCGTGGGAGCAGCACTCGTCCGGGGGAACGCCCACGCGGAGCTGGCAGGCGGCGTTCGCGCTGCTGGACGACCCGGGCCCGCTGGTCGTCCAGCACCTGCTGGTGGGGATGAACGCGCACATCAACCTGGACCTGGGGATCGCCGCCGCCACGGTGGCGCCCGACCCGGCGGAGCTGGAGTCGCTCTGGCCGGACTTCAAGATGATCAACCAGGTGCTCTCGCGGCTGGTGATCGTGGTAGAGGACGAGCTCGGCGAGATCTCTCCGCGGCTGCACCGCATCGAGGAGATCGCCCCGGCGCTGGAGGACCGGCTGTTCGACTTCGGCATCGACGTGGCGCGCGACGCCGCCTGGGCGCTGGCGAAGGAGCTGGCCGCATCGCCGCAGTCCGGGTGGGACGCGGTGATCGCCCGGCGCGACGCGGAGGTGGCGGCGCTGGGCCGCGCGCTGTACCCGCTGCACGGCCTCGCCGGCCACGTGCAGAGCTGGATCCACGCGGCGGAGTCCACCGACATCCGCTACAACATCCAGGTGGTGGCGGAGTAGGGCGATGCACCCCTACGCGTCCCGCCCCATCCGCTTTCACGGCGTCCGCGAGCACCGCGGGTGGCGCATCAAGGTGTACTCCATCGTCTACGACGCGCATGGGCCGGACTGGGGGCGTTTTCGCGAGGGCCGGGAGCTGGCGATGGAGGCGCTTCCGGAGCCGGAGGGAGAAGAGGGGCGGCCGGGCGTGGGGTTCGCGATCGCACACCAGGGACGCAACGCGGATTACTTCGTGCTGGGCTGGTGGGACCGCGAGAACGAGCTGCCGCTGCGCATCTTCGTCCGCGAGGGCGGGGAGGGATGGCGCCCGGCCCAGGGCAGTGAGTCGATCTGCGTCTGGGACCTGCAGGTGCTCTGGTTCGAGCGCGAGGCGTACGTCGCCACCCTGATGAATCTCGCCTGCGCGGACCCGGCCGCCGCCTACCTGGCCCGCGGGCTCGACCTGGAGCCGCGGGACGAGCAGACGATCCGCCGGTAGCCTTCCTGAGGAGTGTTGCCCTCTCAAGAGATCGCGAGAGCATTGCTTTCCCGAGGGAGTGCACACGAGTAACCTGAAGTGATGCAAGCGATTGCGCGCGACCGAAGGATCTTCTCTCTTCCATCGAGGGGCAGGCTGGACAGCAGAGATCCGGCCCCGCGGTTCTGCCGGCAAGATCCTTCGGTCGGCGCCAGAGTATCGTTTGCGCTGGAGTTGCGTGCGGCGCCTCCCTCGGGAAAGCAGTGCGCAGGCGTGTGGAAGCAGGCATTCTCATCAACGACAAACACGGGGCGTGGACGTAGAGCACCTGACCGGGCCGGCGCGCGACTGCGTGGTGCCGCGCGAGCCGATGTTCGACCTTGGGCCGGATCAGCGGGCGCAGAAGCCGCTCTGGACGCTGGACGAGGCGTTCGACGCCATCGACGCGTTCGAGGACGCGGGCGCGGCGGTGGTGGAGGGCGAGATCCTGGCCGCCGCCGCCGACGGCACGGTCAGCCAGCTTCCGTGGGAGCCCTGGCTGCCGGGAGACCACGATCCGCGCTACCCGCCCACCAAGCGGCGCTGGTGGCTGCGCC
>DASTNU010000718.1:0-2097 GCA_035720605.1 Longimicrobium sp.
ACTGTACATTCCCGCCGCACCACGCCACCGGGCAGGAACCTTGCGGACCGCACGGTGGCGCATCCGCGCGCGACCACATCGGACCAGAGACGGACGGACGACGTACATGGCTTCATTCCAAGAGCTCGGGCTGCGCGAGCCGCTGCTGGCGGCGCTGGACGACGCGGGCATCGAACGCCCCACGGCGCTGCAGGCGGCCGCCATCCCCGTGCTGCGCCGCGAGGGAAACCTGGTGGCCCGCGCCTGCAGCGGCGCCGGCAAGACGCTGGCCTGGGGCCTGGGCGTGCTGGACCGGCTGGAGCCCCGCGCCGGCGGCGAGGACGAGGGGGACGACGAGGCGGCGGAGCCGGCGGGTACGCGGCTGCTGGCGCTGGCGCCCACGCCCGAGGCCGCGGAGCGGGCGGCGCTGGAGCTGGTGCCGTTCGCGCAGGCCGCCGGCCTCTCCGTCGCCGCGTCGGGAGGGGGATGGGGAACGCGCTCCGAGCAGGCCGACGTGCTGATCGCCACCCCCGGCGAGGTGATGGAGGCGGTGCGCACCTCCGCCCTCAAGCTGGAGGGGCTGGAGGCGGTGGTGATCGACGGCGCGTCGGAGATCGAGTCCGTGGGCGGATGGGAGACGCTGGAGACGCTCTTCGACCACGTGCCCCGTGACGCCCAGCGCGTCATCGTCACCGCGGAGGTCACCGAGGCGGTGGAGGACCTGGCCGGCCGCCGGGTCAAGCGCGCCATCCGCTACCCCGCCACCGCGGCCGACCCGAAGTCCGCCGAGCCCGCCGCCGCACCCACGGCCACCATCGGCTACGTCCCCGTGGGGTCGCGCGACAAGGTGGACATGGTCGCCCGGCTACTGGGCGGCGGCCGCGGCCAGTCCGCGCCCGTCCTCTACTGCCGCACGGACGAGCGCGCGGCGCAGCTCTCCGAGGCGCTGACGCTGCGCGGCTTTCTGGTGAGCGACGTGGACGATCCCGACGCCGACGTCATCGTCCTGGGCACGCCCCCGGACGACGAGGACGAAGCCGACGTCCTGGACGGCCAGGTGGTGAGCTTCGACGTTCCCGCGGACGAGGAGACGCTGCGCTCCCGCCACGGCGGCGACGACCCGGGCTTCGTGCTGGTGGAGCCGCGCGAGCTGGTGCACCTGCGCGACCTGGCGAAGCGCGCCGGCTTCCACGCGCAGCCCGCGGGGATCGCCGGCGAGGAAGCCGTCTCCGGCTCGGCGGAGCTGCGCGCCTTTCGCGGCGAGCTGCGGCGGGCGCTGCGGGAGGAGGACCTCGCGGCGCAGATGCTCATCCTGGAGCCGCTCTTCGAGGACTTCACGCCGACCGAGATCGCGGCGGCGGCCTCCGCGCTGCTGCGGCGCCGGCGGCCCTCCGCCTCCGCGGCGGACGCCATGCCCCCGGCCGCCGCGGCGGCGCGGGAGGCGCGCGAGCCCCGCACCACTGCCGCCATGCGCGGTGCGCCAGGCGGCCACGCGGAGACGGGCGCGGCGCCCTCCGCCTTCACCCGCCTGTTCATCAGCCTGGGTGAGCGCGACGGCGTGCGGGCGAACGACCTGGTCGGCGCCATCGCGGGCGAGGCCGACATCCCGGGCCACGCCATCGGCAAGATCGACATCCGTGACACCTTCAGCATCGTCGAGGTGCCGGCGGACGCGGCGGAGCGGGTGATCTCGTCGCTGAACGGGACGACGATCCGGAACCGCAGCGTGCGCGTGGACTACGACCGCCAGCGTAAGCCGGGCGCCGGCCCCATGCGGCGGATGGACCGCGGCGGCGGCGACGACCGCGGCGCGCGCTCCGGGGGTGCCCGTGGACCCCGGGAGGGCGGCCGCGGCGGATCCCGCTTCGGCGGCGACGACCGGGGCGGCCGCTCCGGCGGTGCCCGCGGCGGGCCGCGGGACGGCGGCCGCGGCGGACCCCGCGGCGGCGGCGGTTCACGCGGAGGCGGCGGCGCCCGCGGCGGGGGTGCCCGCGGCGGCTTCCGCCGCCCGCGCGACGAGTGAAGAGTGCGTGAGTGCGTGAGTGCGTGAGTGCGTGAGTGCGTGAGTGCGTGAGTGCGTGAGTGCGTGAGTGCGTGAGTGCGTGAGTGCGTGAGTGC
>DASTNU010000719.1:0-2865 GCA_035720605.1 Longimicrobium sp.
GGCGGCTGGACGGTGGTGGTGCTGAGCAACTACGACGGCCCGTTCTGCGGCATCCTCAAGCAGTCGATCAGCGGGATGCTGGCGGCGAACTGAGGGACCCGCCCCCGGCCTCGCCCAGGCTCGTCCACCCCCTCCCGCAAACGGCGCGGGAGGGGGTGTATACTTCGAGGCGCCGCGCGAGCCGTTCAGGCCCGGCGCGAAGAGCGGGCACCCACCATCCCCGGCGGAGCCTGCGGCCGGTCGACGGCCGAACGGCGGAGCCGGGGAGCGCTCCGGCGCGTCAGAGCGAGAAGCAGAAGACGTCGCGGCCGTGGACGGCGATCAGCCGCTCCCCGGCGAGCCGCAGGCCGCCCGTCTTGTTCGGCCTGCTCTTGAGCCGGATCTCGGCGACGCTCGCCCCCGTCGCCCGTTCGACGACGCAGATGACGCCGTCGTGCGTCAGGTACGCCAGCCACTCGCCGGGAAACGCCATGGGCGCCGCGCCGAGTCCGCGCGGCTCGCCGGCCTTCCACCGCTCGCGCAGGGTGAGCGTCTCGCCGCGGAAGAGCCGCTTCTGGATCACCGGCTCCACCGCCGTGACGGAGTCCGGCTCCTCTCCGAAGGGATCGTTGTGCCAGACATAAAGCATCTCGGCCGTCGAGCACGGAGCCAGGTTCAGCGTCGAGTTCTCCGTTTCCAGAGACAGCTCCGCGAGGAGCTCGCCGTCGCCCGCCGAGTATCCCCGTACGGTGCGGCTGGAGCAGACGAACACCCGGTCGCGAAGCACCATCGGGTCGAAGAGATACTCGTTTCCGGTCACCGACCACACCCCCTTTCCATCCGCGGCCGACAGGCAGAAGAGGGAGCAGCGCGCCGGCCGGCCGGCGCCGGTGGAGATCACGGAGCTGTGGAGCACCCGGTCGCCGTGGCAATGGACGGGATACGCGTGCCCGCCGTGCTCGAAGCGCCACACGGTGCGCCCGGTCGCGCGGTCCAGGCACCAGGTGGCGCGCGCCCCGCCCGCAACCTCGGGGACCACGAGTCGGTCGTCGCCCAGCAGGCAGGGGACGAAGATGCTGGATTCGCTCCCGGGCGCCTTCCAGATCAGCTCTCCACCGGCGCCCAGCGCGTAGACGTTCCCCTCGAAGCTGCTCCAGTAGACGACGCCGCTCGGATCCGTCACCGGCTCGCTGGCGAGGTGCTCCACGACGTACGACCACTTTTCCGCACCCGTCTCCAGGTCGAGCGCGAACAGCTTGCTCTGGCTGAAGTCGCGCTTGTCGTAGGTGAACGCCACGTAAGCCGTTCCGCCCATCACCGCGGCACGCCTGGCAAAGACGTTGCGCTCCTTCTCCAGGCGAAACGTCCACGCTGGTGTCGTCGAGATCATCATTTCCCGGGTCTGGTCGTTGCGGCTGGAACTCCGATCCTGGTAACTGGACGGTTTTCCATCCTGGGCGCAAGCAGCGAAGGCCGTGGTCCCTCGCGGGACGTGGGAGCAGTCGATCGGGGCTTTCCGCGGTGGTCGCGGCGGAGCGGCGGGTTCGAGCGGGCCCTCACGCGGATGCCTGTCCCCCCATGCATGGTTTCCTTGCCTCCGCATCCCCTCGTCCGGTATCGTGCGATCCTCGTCCCGACGCGGCGCCCCGGGCCGCATGGGCCACACAGGTGGAGCGAAACGATGAGCAAAGCGCTGTGTCTGCTTGGATGCACCATGCTATTGCACGCGGCCGCCGGAGCAGTTTCCGCGCAGGGCATCAGCTTCAGCTCGACGGACCAACTCGCCCTCGGAAAAGGCTCTTCCCCGACAGCGTATGCGGGCGCGCGGCTGTTCTCGGAAGATGGGCGGGACTTTCGATTCCACGCGTTCGGGTGCGAGTTCGAGGTTCGGTATCCTTTTCAAGGATCCGGTCCGGAGCAGACGGCCGTCGAGGGACTGCTGGCCGGGGCGGCAGACAGCGACATGGAGGTCGTGATCGCGCGGCTGGTCAATGGCCGCGCTGCACGGGACGCTGCCGCGCGAACGGACCGGTTTCCCTGCGAAACGGCCGGTACGTTCACCGTGCTGGTCGCGGGAAGATTGCTCGATGAAAAACCCCAGCCTCCCATCATCTTCTTCTACCACTATCCCACCGTGGAGACCGAGCAGGGTCCCGCCGCGGATCTTGATGCGGCGGGTTACCGGTATGCATTCGTGATGGAGCCGGATCCACTCGCGCCCGGACCGGCGCGAACGGACGGCGCCTTTGCGCTGGCGCTCCAGGAGATGTGGTCGCGGCGCGGCCGCTGACCATCCCACGGCTGCGAAGGCGGTCCAGCCCGCGAACGGGACTGACGAAGCGTACGACGCGCATCCACCCGCACGAAAATTCTTGCCTCCACCCCACCCGCCCGGTATCCTGCGACCCACATCCCCCGACGCTTTCCGTCCGCCTCCCGCGATCCACCCGACGCGCACCTCCGATGAGGATGATCCCCGTGCGTGAGCTCCTGCTCCTGATCGTCCCCACCCTGTTCGCCGCCGCGTGCTCGCCCAACGGGCAGGCGGATGGCGATCCACCTTCCGCGCGGGCGGATTCGATGAACGCGCCGGGCACCGACCAGGATGCGCAGGGGTGGCGGCCGCTGTTCGACGGGCGGACGACGGCGGGGTGGCACGCGTTCGGGGGCGGCGCGCCGGGCGCGGGATGGCAAGTGGTGGATGGCGCCCTCTCCCGCGTGGGCCAGGCGGGCGACATCGTCACCGACGACGAGTTCGGCAGCTTCGAGCTGGAGCTGGAGTGGCGCGTGCAGCCCGGCGGCAACAGCGGCATCTTCTTCCACGTGGTGGAGGATTCCACGCTGCAGTACGTCTGGCAGACGGGGCCGGAGATGCAGGTGCTGGAC
>DASTNU010000720.1:0-2810 GCA_035720605.1 Longimicrobium sp.
GGGGATGCAGGCGTGCTACCACCCGCAGGTCGTCTTTCACGACCCGGCGTTCGGCGAGCTGCGGGGCGCGGAGGCGGGCGCCATGTGGGCCATGCTCTGTGGCCGCGCGAAAGACCTGCAGGTGAGCGCCAGCGACGTGCACGCGGACGACGCGCGGGGCCGGGCGCACTGGGACGCTCGCTACACCTTCGCCCAGACGGGACGGCCGGTGGCCAACCGCATCGACGCGGAGTTCGAGTTCCGCGACGGGCTCATCATCCGCCACACGGACCGCTTCGGCTTCTGGAGGTGGGCGCGGCAGGCGCTGGGACCGATGGGCCTGCTGCTCGGCTGGACGCCGCTGATCCGCAACCGGGTGCGCGCCACCGCCCGCCGCGGCCTGGAGAAGTACATGCGGGAGCACGGCGTCGGCGACACGCCATCATCGACCTGACGACGGATGCAACGAAATCCTTGTGCGACGATCCCCGTCGTCTTACTCTGAACCGCAGAGTGCTCTGCTGATCAGAATCTCTGGAGAGTGAAATGGATCCACAGACGCAGGCACGGGAGGACCTGGCCGTCATCCGCCGGCTGATGGAAGACGGGCACCGGGTGGTGAACACCGCGGGTCCGCACTTCGTCGCGTGGGGGGTGCTGACCAGCGCCGCGCTCGTCGCCACCTACGTGCTGGGCGGGCGCGGGGAGATCCGGCTGCTCACCTGGGTGTGGATCATCGCCGTCGGCCTGGGATGGCTGGCGTCGCTGGGGTTGATGATGGCGGAGGGGCGGCGGGAACGGGTGCGTTCGGCGACCGGACGCATCCTGGGCGGAACGTGGGCCGGCGTGGGGGTGACGCTGATGCTGCTGGGGTTCGCCGGACCGGCGGGCGGCGCGATCCGGCCGGACGCGATCACCGCGGTTCTTTCCGCGGTGCTGGGAAGCGGATTCTTCGCCACGGGGCTGCTGCTGGGGAGCCGCTGGATGCAGGGCGCCGCGGGCGGGTGGTGGGCGGGCGCGCTCTTCATGTTGCTGTGGCCCGGGCCCCACGGGCTGCTGGTGACCGCCGGGCTGGTGCTGGTGCTGCAGACGCTGCCGGGGGCCTGGCTGATGCTGCGCGCGCGGCGGGCGGTGGCGGTTGCCTGACCCTTCGCTGGCGGGGTTGCTGGACGAACGGATCCACGCGCGCCTGCGGCTGGGGGTGATGGCGCTGCTGGCGGGGGTGGAAGAGGCGGAGTTCACGCACATCCGCGACAGGCTGGGCGCCACCGACGGCAACCTGGGGTCGCACCTGCGCAAGCTGGAGGACGCCGGGCTGGTCGCGGTGCGCAAGGAGCTGGAGGGGCGCGGCCTGGTCACCCGCTACCGCCTGACGCCCGAGGGCCGCGAAGCCTTTCGCGCGTACGTCGACCAGCTGTCCGCGCTGCTGGGGCTGGAGGGGCCCGCCCCCGGCTCCGGACCATCGTAGTCCCGACCGCGGTCTCGTCGCAGTCCCACTCCACATCCGGAGAACCACGATGCGCATCCACGTCCTCACCCTTTCTCTCCTGCTCCTCGCGGCCCCCTCGGCGGCGCAGGGCCCCCCCGACCCGTCCGCCGCGGCCGCGGAGCAGATGCAGCGGCTGGCGTTCCTGCACGGCACCTGGCGCGGCGAGGGCGTGACGCAGATGGGCCCCGGCCGGCAGGAGCACGCGTCGGTGCTGGAGACGGCGGAGCCCAAGCTGGAGGGATCGGTGCTGCTGGTGCAGGGGCTGGGCTGGCGTGGCACGCAGGGCGGCGCGGACTACCACGTGGTGCACCAGGCGCTGGGCGTGGTGTCGTACGACGAGCGGCGCGGCGGCTGGGCCATGCGCGCCTACCGCGGCGGCGGCTGGGTGGACGCGGAGGTCACCGTGGGAGACGGCGAGCTGGTGTGGGCGTTCGACCAGCCGGGCGCGGGGCGCATCCGCTACACCATCCGCCTGGACGAGCAGGGCCGCTGGCACGAGGTGGGCGACATGTCCCCGGACGGCCAGCGCTGGCACCGCTTCTTCGAGATGCGCCTGACCCGCGAGCCGTAGCCCCACTTCAACAGAACTGGTCTCACACGGAGTCAACGGAGTCAACGGAGTCGATTTGCCCTCGGTTGACTCCGTTGACGCTGTGTGAGGCCTTGTTCTTTTCTACTCGTTGGCGCAGGCGCAGATGCCGTTGTCGGGGTTGGGGCCTTCCTGCTGGCAGTAGCCGTAGGCGTAGCCCTGCCGCTGGCACGCGCGGGTGCAGACGCCGTCGTAGTAGCCGCTGGTGTCCGTCGGGTCGCACCACGGCAGGCGCAGCGCCGAGGCGGTGGCGGGTCCCGCGAACGCCTGCGTGGCGCCGAAGCCCAGCGACCCGGTGACCGCGATGCCCAGAAGCGCGCGACGAAGGTTGGAAAGCGAACGGCTCATGCGATTCTCCAGGAGTGTAGGTCATCCGCAAAATTTGCGGATACTGTCGGGAAAGATTATGGTAATACGGCGCTCTGCGCTGACGCAACCGGCACGGCGCGGAGTCTATCTTTACGGCGCGATGATCTTCGCGTGCGTCGCCGGAAGCGCCGTCCCCCTCTGAAAGGAGCCCCTCATGCGCAAGCTGAAGCTGGAGTCCGTGACGGTCGAGTCCTTCGACACCACCCCGATCGCGCCGCAGCAGCGCGGCACCGCCTGCGCCCACCAGGTGCAGACCTGGAACGCGCAGCAGTGCGGAGAGACCAACCATTTCGACTGCACGCCGATTTGCTCGTGGAACACCGCCTGCCCCAACGTGTGCTTCGGCGAGACCGAGAACACCTGCGAACCCGCCTGAGCCGGCAA
>DASTNU010000721.1:0-4077 GCA_035720605.1 Longimicrobium sp.
GGAGTGGGCCCGCTTCATCGAGGTAGAGCCGCGCGGGCGCTCCCTCCGCCGCCGGGCGCCGGCGCGCCGCCGCCCCGGGAAGCGGCCATGATTGCGGCGCCGCGCGTACGCGCCGCCCGGCGCCAGGCCCTTACCGCCGAACAGCGCCAGCTGCTGCGCTGGCTGGAGGCCCGGCTGGTGCGCCAGGCACGGACCACGGCGGCGCCACGCCTGGACGTGGTCGTGCGGCTGACGCCGGAGATGGCCCGCGACCTGGAGCGCTGGTTCCGCCGGCACGGCTGGCCCGCCGCGCAGGTGCGTGCCGGACGGGACGGCACGCACACGCTCGCCCCCGAAGGCGAGTAGCCGCCGGCGACGCCGCGCGTCGGGGAGCGGCACCACGCGCACGCCGCCGGTCCCCATCGCCACGTCCGGACGCGCCCCGGGGGGAGCGTCATCGTTTGGGGCGGGAACGGGCGTGTACCAGGTCTCCCACCAGCACCGCGGCCGGGTAGAACAGCTCCTCCTCGCTGCGGGCGTGCAGCTGCAGCTTCTGCGCGAGGTGCTCCACCTCCGCGTCGCCCGCCGCGCGCGCCACCTGCTCCAGCCGCCGCGCCGCCGCCCCGATCGCCACGTGCTCCCGCAGCATTCCCGGCAGCTCGTCGCGCAGCGAGTCCTTCATGGGGAGCACGTCCCGCATCCAGGGCCCGAGCTCGCCTTCCTACAGCGGGCGCAGCAGCGCGAGCGAGGGCAGCGCGATCTGCTCTTCGCGGACGAAGTGCGGGTGCAGCACCCGGGCAAGCTCGCGCGGCCTCGCCTACCTGCCCGTGAGCCCGGGCGGCATCCTCCAGCGCGGCGTGGATCTCCGCGTGCCCGGCCCGCAGGGACGCCGGGATGGGGAACCTTCCCGGCCCGTGCTCCTGGGCCCATCCCTTCGCCGGGACAAGCAGGAGGAGGAGTGCGGCCGTCCCGACGGCGTGGATGCCGATCTCCCTCTCGTCCGGATCGCCCACGGTTGCGGTCGCGCCCCCAGGTGCCGCCACGAAACATCTCGACGTGGCTTCCGGCGCGCGGGGTCCGCGGCCATCGGTCCCATGATCGTCGTGGGGCGGCGCGCGCCTGCGGGGTACTCCGCGCGGCGGCTGTACGGGAAAGCCGGCCTCTTGTGGACGGCGGAATGCGCGGAAGCGTTCGAGAACGGCGGGACGCCGTAGCGGGAGGTGTTTCTGGACGAGGTTGTGTCCGCGGCCGGGAACCGGCGCCGGGACGGACCGCACCGGGTCAGCCCGCCTCGTCCGCCCGCAGCTTCACGATGGTGAGGCCGAAGAACTGGATGGACCTGACCACGGTGACGACCTCCTCCAGCCCCACCGGCTTGGTGACGCAGCAAGCGGCCTCGAGCTCGTGCACTCGGCCGATGTCGCGCTCCTCTTCCGTGGCGGTGACCACCACGACCGGGATGTCGCGGAGCGCGGGGTCGTCCCTCACCTCCCGCAGCACCTCGCGGCCGTCCTTCCGGGGAAGGTTCAGGTCCAGCAGGATCAGGTCGGGACGCGGCGCGCCGGCGTAGGAGCCTTCGTGGCGCAGAAAGGCCATCGCCTCCACCCCGTCGGAGACCACGGAGAGCGCGGTGGCCACCTTCCCCTCCCGCATCGCCTCGCGCGTAAGCCGCACGTCGCCCGGGTTGTCCTCCACCAGCAGCACCTCGATCGGCGCCGCGGACCAGGTCTGGTTCATCGCCCGTCTTCGCCGAAGAGGGGGCACGGATTGAGGCCGCTGCGCACCCGGTCGCGGGCCGGGAAGGCGCCAACGGGGCGCCGGCAGATTCCGGCGGGAAGGACTCGCGGCTGAAATATGCATCGGTCCGGGCGGAATGTCAGGCCTTTTCTCCACACGCGCCGCGTTGCGTGGCGCGGAAGGGGTGCTCCCCGACACGCCGGCCGCACCCGGCTCCGTGCCGGGCCCGGTATCGGCAACCTCCCCACAGGAGCGGCGCTATTCCCCCGCTCCCCGCGGGCGCCGCGCCGCCGCATCGTGGAACCGGCCCGTGACACGACCCTCTCCACCGGCCGGTCTTCGCCGGCGCATCCTCCAGGAGGCACCGCTCGCCATGGTTCCCCCGTCCCCCGCTCCGGCGATCCGCGAGCCCCGGCCCCGGCAGCCGCGCCGCGCGCACGCGAACGCCGCCGCCGAGCTGCTGGCGCGCGCCGGCCGCGTGCTGGCGGGCTCTCTGGACTTCGGGGAGACCGTGCGGAACCTGGCCTCGCTGGCCGTTCCCCACCTGGCCGACTGGTGCGTGGTGGACGTGCTGGGCGACGCCGGCCGTCCCCGGGAGGTGGAGGTGGCCGCCGCCGGCCCCGCGCAGGCCGCCGCGCTGCGGCGCAGCCTGGGCGACGCGCCACACGGTGGCCGGCTGGGCGCCGCGATGACGGAGGTGCTGTCGACCGGGCGCGCGCGCCTGCTGGCCCACGGGGTGGAGGAGGCCGCGTGCGTGGCCGGGGCGCTGTCCGGCGGGCAGGCGCCGCGCTCCTGCCTGGTGGCGCCGCTCGCCGCGCGCGACCGGGTGATCGGCGCGCTGGCGCTGGTGCGCACGGGGCGGCGGCCGTTCGGCCGGCCCGAGCTGGCGGCCGCCGAGGAGCTGGGGGTGATGGGCGGGCTGGCGCTGCACAACGCCATCCTCTACGCGCAGGCGCAGCGGGCCACCCGCATGCGCGACGAGGTGCTGGGGGTGGTCGCGCACGACCTGCGCAACCCGTTGATGGCCATCTCCATGTACGCGCACGTGCTGTCTGAGACCGGGCTGAGCGCGAAGCAGGAGGAGTGGCTGGAGGTGATGCTGCGGAACACGGAGCGGATGAACGCGCTCATCCAGGACCTGCTGGACATCACCGCGCTGAAGGCGGGACGGCTGCGGGTGCAGCCGGCGCCGTGCGCCACCGGGCCCCTGCTGGCGGAGGCCGTCCAGACGCTGGAGCCCCAGGCCCGCGCGCGGGGCGTGCGCCTCTCCAGCCGGATGCGCGGTGAGCTGCCGCCGGTGCGGGCGGACCGCGAGCGGGTGCTGCAGGTGCTTTCCAACCTGGCGGGGAACGCCGTCAAGTTCACTCCCGCGGGGGGAGAGGTGGAGCTGGCGGCGGAGGCGCGGGGGGCGGAGGTGGTCATCACGGTGCGCGACGACGGGCCGGGGATCGAGGCCGCCGACCTGCCGCGCGTCTTCGACCGCTTCTGGCAGGCGGCGGGGACCCGGCGCGGCGGCGCGGGGCTGGGGCTGTCCATCGCGCGCGGCATTGTGGAGTCGCACGGCGGGCGCATCTGGGCGGAGAGCGTCCCGGGACAGGGGAGCACCTTCTCCTTCACCCTTCCGGCCGCGCAGGACGCTCCGGACCAGCCGGGAACGGTGGATGTCCACGACCCGCCGGCGGCGGAAGAGGCGGCGGCCTGCGACGTGGTGCGCGTGCTGCTCGTGGACGACCACCCCTTCATCCGGCGCGGCCTGCGCGAGCTGCTGCGGCACACGCCGGGGATGGTGGTGGCGGGGGAGGCGGAAACCGCGGACGAGGCGGTGCGGGCCGCCGTGGAGCTGGGGCCCGACGTGGTGCTCCTGGACCTGAACCTGCCCGGCGGTGGCCTGAACGCCACGCGCCGCATCCTGGCGGAACGGCCCTCCATGCGCGTGCTGATCCTGACCGCGGAGCCGGACGACGGGTGCGTGCGCGCCGCGCTGGAGGCGGGCGCCGGCGGCTATCTGCGCAAGAGCGTGGAGCCCACCGCGCTGCTGGCGGCGCTGCGCGCCGTCCGCGGCGGCGAGCTGGTACTGGACGCGGGGCTGCGCGGGTGGGCGGCGGATGCAGCATCCGCCCCCGCACGGGTGGTGCTGAGCACGGAAGCGCTGCGGGTGCTGGCGCTGAACGCCCGTGGCTACGGCGGGCCGGAGATCGCCGCGCGGCTGGCGATCCCGGTGCGCGCGGTCAACCAGCTGCGCACGCGCTCCATGCGGGCGCTGGGCCTGTCCACGCGCGCGGAGCTGATGCGCTACGCACTCGATGCGGGGTGGCTGGGGGCGGGCGGTTGCGCGGAGACGGACGGACCCGTGGCGGCGGT
>DASTNU010000722.1:0-2230 GCA_035720605.1 Longimicrobium sp.
GCGGCCGCTCATCGCGGCCGCGGTGCATCGGTACGCCGGTCTCCCACGAAAGTTTCCGTCCCGCGACGACGTGCGGCCGCCGCGGCCGCGCGGATCAGCCGAACCACTCCGGCTCGCTCCCCGGCTTCCACTTGATGCTGCAGCCGATGCTGGGCGCCTGCTCTTCCGGGACGGGGCGGCCCGCCAGCACGGCGTCCAGCGCGGCGCGCAGGTCGCCGCCGGTCACGGGGCGTCCGTTGCTCGGCCGGCTGTCGTCGAACTGGCCGCGGTACACCAGGCGCCGCCCGGCGTCGAAGAGAAAGAAGTCGGGGGTGCAGGCCGCGCGGTACGTCCTCGCCACGTCCTGCGACTCGTCGTACAGGTAGGGAAAGGTCCACCCCGCCTCGTCGCGCTCGCGGCGCATCAGCTCCGGCGAGTCCGCGGGATAGCGCGACACGTCGTTGGACATGATGCCCACGATCCCCACCCCGCGAGGAGCATATTCCCGAGCGAGCTCCGCCAGGGCGTCGCGCAGGTGCTTCACGTACGGGCAGTGGTTGCAGAGGAACATCACCAGCAGCGCCGGGGCCTGCTCCAGCTCCTGCAGCGAGACGGTGCGGCCGTCCGTGTCCGGCAGCGCGAAGTCCGGCGCGCGGGTGCCCAGCTCCAGCATCGTCGACGTGACCGCCATCTTCCCTTCCTTCCCCGTTTCCGTTTGTCGTGATCGAGCAATCTGCACGACAACTCCTGCGCGCGCGAGGGCGGCCCTCCCCCGGCCTCGCTCAGGCTCGTCCACCCCCCTCCCGCAAACTGCGCGGGAGGGGGTGTAGACTTCCAGCACACACCCTGCCCGGCATCCCCCGAGCAGTTGAAGCCCTGTTCGGCGACGCGTCAGCGGCGCCGAGACAGGGCTTGCGGCAGTCCCAGCGGCGGCTTCAGCCGCTCAGGGGGCGTGCCCATCACACCTCCCGCAGCATCACGCGGTCCGTCTGCGGGTCGGTGCCGAACAGGTAGGTGTGCGAGCCCACGTCGCGGTATCCGCACTTGGCGTAGAAGGCGATGGCGCGATGGTTCATCTCCCATACGCCCAGCCACACGCTGCGCGCGCCGAGCGCCCGCACCTCGTCCAGCGCCGCATCCATCAGCCGCCGGGCCAGGCCGCGCCCGTGCCACGGCCGGTCCACGTAGAAGCGCGCGATCATCGCGGCCGTTCGGTCGGGCACGCACTCCGGCACCTCGTCGCGGCGGATCATCGCGTACGCGGCCAGCCGGCCGTCCACCTCCGCCACCAGCGTGGTGATGCGCGGATGCGCGATCTCCGCTGCCTGCTGCGCCTGGCCGTAGCCGCGCGCGACGTGCAGCGCCAGGTCGTGCGGGTCGCTCCCCTCGCCGAACGCATCCACGAACGAGCGCCGCGCCAGCTCGGCCAGCGCGGGGGCATCTTCGGGAACGGCACGGCGGATGATCGGCGCGGCAGTCTCGATCGTCATCGTCTCCAGCGGTGCGGGTCGTCGGGTGGATGACGATTCCGCCCCGCCGCCCGCCGCGCAAGTGCCGCCGCTGGTGCAATCGATCACCCGCAGTGCAAATTGATGCCGTTGCAGGCTATCCCCTATTCTTTCCTTTTCCCTATTCCCTTGGCCTTCACTCCGCACGACCCCGACTTCGAAGCCCGCGTCCGCGCCAGCTTTTCCCGGCAGCGGGTGATGGAGACGATCGGCGCGCGGCTGGCGCGGGTGGCGCCGGGAGAGGTGGACGTGGAGATCCCCTTTCGCGGCGACCTGACGCAGCAGCACGGCTTTCTGCACGCCGGCATCGTCAGCACCGTGCTGGACAGCGCCTGCGGGTACGCCGCGTTCACGCTGATGCCGGCGGACGCGGGGGTGCTGAGCATCGAGTTCAAGGTGAACCTGCTGGCGCCCGCGCGCGGCGAGCGGGTGATCGCGCGGGCGCGGGTGGTGCGCCCGGGGCGGACCATCACCGTCACCATGGGCGACGCCTTCGCCGTCCAGGACGGCCGCGAGCGCCACGTGGCCGCCATGAGCGCCACCATCATGACCGTCGCCGGCCGCGAGCACGTCACCGGCTGATCGGTCGCATCCCCTCCACACCCATCCGGATTCATCCCACGATGCCGAGATTCGTCCGATTCGCGCTCATCGCCGCCGCGCTGCTGGCCGCCGCCGCCCCCGCCGCCGCGCAGGACTCCACGGTGGTGATCCTGGTGCGCCACGCCGAGCGGGCGGCGCTC
>DASTNU010000723.1:0-3564 GCA_035720605.1 Longimicrobium sp.
TGGCCCCGCTGCCGGTGCAGTACGCGGACTTCGCGGCCTGGCAGCGCGCCGCGCTCAGCGGCGAGGTGCTGGAGGAGCGGCTGGCCTTCTGGCGCCAGGCGCTGGCCGGCGCCCCCGCGGTGCTGGAGCTGCCGGCGGACCACCCGCGCCCCGCCATCCAGACCTTCCGCGGCGGCCGCGCCTCCGTGCGCCTGCCGCGGGAGGTGCTGGACGCGCTGCGGGCGCTGGGCCGGCGCGAGGGCGCCACCCTCTTCATGACCGTGCTGGCCGCCTTCCAGGCGCTGCTGTCCCGCTACGCCGGCCAGGACGACGTGGTGGTGGGCACGCCTGTGGCCGGGCGCACCCGGGCGGAGACGGAGGGGCTGATCGGCTTCTTCGTCAACACCCTGGCGCTGCGCACCCGCCTGGAGGGCGACCCCACCTTCGCCGGGCTGCTGGCCCGCGTCCGCGAGACCACGCTGGGCGCGCTGGCCAACCAGGACCTCCCCTTCGAAAAGCTGGTGGAGGAGGTGCAGCCGGAGCGGAGCATGGCGTACAGCCCCGTCTTCCAGGCCTTCTTCCAGTTCACCGAGGAGGGGGCCGGCGCGCTGCGCATGGGCGGACTGGACGTCGCGCCCGCCGGCACCGACGACGGCACCGCCAAGTTCGACCTGTCGCTGATCGCGGACGACGGGGCCCAGGGGCTGGGGCTCGTCTTCGTCCACAACGCGGACCTCTTCGAGCCGTCCACCATCCGCCGGATGCTGGACCAGCTCGCCACCCTGCTCACCGCCGTCGCGGCCGAGCCCGGCCGCCGCCTCTCCGAGCTGCCGCTGCTGGCGGAGGACGAGGCGGAGCGCATCGCGGCGTGGCAGACGGGGCCCGCGCTCCCCGCCGGCATCCCGCTCTTCCCCGAGCAGTTCGCGGCCAGCGCACGGCGGGCGCCGCACGCCCCCGCGCTCGTCCACGGCGGCGAGTCGCTCACCTACGCGGAGCTCGACGCGCGCTCCGCCCGCCTGGCCAACCACCTGCGCCGGCTGGGGGTGGGGACCGAGGTGCGCGTGGGCCTGTGCCTGCCGCGCACCCCGGACCTCGTCGTCGCCGAGCTGGCGGTGATGCGCGCCGGCGGCGTGGTCGTCCCGCAGGAGCCGCACTTTCCGCCGGAGCGCATCGCCGGGGTGCTGGGGGATGCCGGCGCGGCCGTCGTCATCTCGACGAGCGGCGTCCTCGCGCCGGTCGCGGTGCCGGACGGGTGCCGCCCGCTGCCGCTGGACGACGATGCCGTGCGGGCGGCGATCGAGGCGGAATCCGCGGAGCTGCCGGCCATCGACATCCCGCCGGAGGCGCTGTGGGCCGTCTTCTACACCTCCGGCTCCACCGGCAAGCCCAAGGGGGTGATGGTTCCCCACGGCGGGCTGGCCGCGTACGTGGACTGGATGCGCCGGCGCTTCCCGCTGGCGGAGGGCGACCGCGTCCTCGCCTCCACCTCGGTCTGCTTCGACGTGCACGTCTGCGAGGTGCACCACGCCCTGGCCAGCGGCGCCACGCCGGTGCTGGTGAAGGACGCGCTCGCCCTGGCCGAGGCGGCGGAGGACCTGTGCCTGGCGCAGGCGGGGATGGTGCCGACGGCCGCCCGCGAGCTGCTGGCCGTGGGCCGCTTCCCGTCCGTGTCCAGGCGGGTGCACCTGGGCGGCGAGGCGGTGCCGCCGGACCTGGCGCGCGACCTGTACGCCGCCGGCGTCCCCTCGGTGGAGAACATCTACGGGCCCACGGAGGACACCGTCTTCTCCACCCACGTCACCCTCGCCCCGGAGGGCCGCGTCACCGTGGGCCGGCCGGTCGACGGGCGCCGGGCGTACGTGCTGGACGCCGGCCTGCGCCCCGTCCCCGCGGGGGTGGTGGGCGAGCTGTACCTGGGCGGGTGCGGCGTGGTGCGCGGCTACCTGGACCGCACCGCCCTGACCGCGGAGCGCTTCCTTCCCGACCCGCACGGCGGGGCGGGGGAGCGGATGTACGCCACCGGCGACCGCGCCCGCTGGCTCCCGGACGGGGAGATCGAGTTCCTGGGCCGCGTGGACTTCCAGGTCAAGGTGCGCGGCTACCGCATCGAGCCGGGGGAGATCGAGTCCGCGCTGCGCCTGCACCCCGCCGTGCACGACGCGGTGGTCGCCGCGCGCGGGACGGACGTGGCGAAGCGCCTCCTGGCCTGGGTCGTGGCGGACGAGGCGGCCGCGCCGGATGCCGCGGAGCTGGCGGCGTGGGTGAAGGAGCGCCTTCCCGCCTACATGGTGCCGACGGGATTCGGCGTCCTCCCCGCCTTCCCGCGCACGGCGACGGGAAAGGTGGACCGCAACGCCCTGCCGGAGCCGGAGCACGCGGCCGAGGTGCACGAGTACGTGCCCCCCGCCACCCCGACCGAGGTGATCGTGGCCGAGGTGTTCGCGCAGGTGCTGGAGGTGGAGCGGGTGGGCGCCACCGACGACTTCTTCGCGCTGGGCGGGCACTCCCTCAAGGGGATGCACGTGTGGTCGCACCTGCGCGACCGCTGCGGCGTGGAGCTGCCGCTGCGCGCGCTCTTCGAGCATCCCACGGTGCGGGCGCTGGCCGGCGCCGTGGACCAGGCGCCCCGCCTGCAGGCGGCGGCGCAGGAGGTCCGCGTGACGGCGCGCCGCAGGACGGTGCGCGCCGTACGCATGGCGCAGGTGCGGGACGACGAGTCCGCCGACGGCTCGGTGCCGGCGGCGCAGGAGACAGCCATCGCGGCGCTGGACGCCGCGGCAGGAGAGGACGCGTGATGTCCGTCACCGAGACGATGCCCGGCATGCAGGAGAGCGTGGAGGCGTTCGTCGCCCCCGCGTCGTTCGGCCAGGAGCGCTTCTGGCTGATGGACCGGATGGACCCGGGGAAGGCCGCCTGGTCCGTCCCCGTGATCCTGCGGCTGCGCGGCGCGCTGAAGGTGCAGGCGCTGGAGGCGGCGTTCGACGAGCTGGCCCAGCGCCACGAGTCGCTGCGCACGGTGCTGCAGTGGATGGAGGAGGGCCTGTCGCAGGTCATCCTCCCCCACGGCCAGCTGCCGCTGCACCTCACCGCCCTGGACGACCTCCCCGCCGAGGAGCGCGAGCCCGAGGCCCGGCGCCGCCTGGCGAAGGAGCTGGCGCGCCCCTTCAACCTGGAGAGCGGGCCCCTGGCGCGGGCGCGGCTGTACCGGCTGGCGGACGACCACCACCTCCTGCTGCTGAACCTGCACCACGCCGTCACCGACGGCTGGTCCACGGGGGTCCTCCTCCGCGAGCTGTCGGCGCTCTACGGCGCCTTCGCCCGCGGCGAGCCCTCGCCGCTCCCGGAGCCGGAGCTGCAGTACGCCGACTTCGCCGAGTGGCAGCGGGAGCAGATGGACGTGCTGCTGGGGCCGCAGCTGGCCTGGTGGCGGCGCTCGCTGCAGGGGGCGCCCGCCCTCCTGGAGCTGCCGACGGACCGTCCGCGCCCGCCGCTGCACGACGGCCGCGGCGCCACGGAAACCTTCCGCCTTCCCGCGGAGGTGGCCTCCGGCGTCCACGCGCTGGCGCGGACGCACGGCTCCACCCC
>DASTNU010000724.1:0-2548 GCA_035720605.1 Longimicrobium sp.
AAGGAGCGGCTCCGGCTCGGCCAGCGCGCCCTCCGCCGCCGGCGGGGCGTAGGGAAGCCGCGCCGCGGGATGCAGCGCGGGGGCGGCGGCGAGCGCGCGCGCGGCCAGGCGCACCAGGAAGCCGCTCATGCCAGGGCCAGCTCCAGGTACGCGGCGCGGCGGGCGTCGCCCAGCGCCAGGATGTCGCGCTCCGCCCAGCCGTAGGCGCGCGCCAGCACGTGCACCTCGCCCAGCAGCCGCGTGGCGCGCGCCTCCACCTCCTCCCACACCCAGGCCGCCGCGTCGAAGGGCGCGCGCCAGGGCCGGCCGCACCCGCCGCAGTCGAACGCCAGCTCCACGTCCGCCTGCGGGTCCGCCTCCGCCAGCCTCGCCTCCAGCTCCGCCAGCACCCCGTCGTCGAGGTCCGCCGGGGCCGCCTCCTCCCCCTCCACCCGGCAGAGCGCGGCGAGCCGCCGCGCCGCCGCGTCCGGATCGGGCGCGTCCAGCACGGCGGCCAGGTCGCGGCTGGTGGGAAGGCGAAAGGCGGCGCCGCTCGCCAGGAGCACGGTGCGCGGCGCCGGTTGGGCGGGGGGCTGCTGCACCAGCAGGCCGCGGCCGTCCAGGTCGAACTCCAGCCGCTCGCCGCAGCGCGGGCAGTCGGCGTAGCCGCGCAGCCGCGGGCCGAACGCCGCGCAGAACAGCGCCAGCAGCGCCGCGTCGCGCTCGCCGACGGACAGGTCGGCCAGCGCGCCGGGCGGGGCGGCGGGGAGCGCGGCGCCGGCCAGCGTCAGCGCGCGGTCCAGCGGGTGCAGCCCGCGGGCGTGCTCCCACAGCTCCAGAAGGCGAAGGCGGCTGGGCGGCTCCACGGCGCTCAGGCGGGCTCGTTGAAGCCCCGCTCCGCCGGCTCCACCACGTCGTAGTCGCGCTCCCACCCCTCGTTCTCCAGCTTGAGGGTCTGGATGGCGACGGCGTTGGCGTTGGCGTCCAGGTCCGGCAGCGCCTGGAACTCCGAGACCCAGCAGCGGAACACCTTGTACGCCAGCGCCATCTGCCCGGCCTCGTTGTAGACCTCGATGATCAGATCCTTGCGAAAGTCCTTCAGCGACACCTCCGCCCCCAGCCCCGAGCCAAAGTTCCACACCTTGTTGGCCCAGCGCTCGAACTCGGGGTCGTGCGTCACCCCGCGCTCCAGCGTGACGGGCTCGTACTTGGTGCGCCCCGGCGACTTGCGCGACGTGCTGGGGTCGCCCCCCTCGCGGTGCTCCACCACCTCGGTGCTGCGCTTGAGCGCGCTCACCTTGCTCACCCCCGCCACGTAGCGGCCGTCCCACCGCACCCGGAACTTGAAGTTCTTGTACGGATCGAAGCGCTGCGCATTCACGCTGAACTGGGCCATGGGGCTCTCCTCAGGTTTCGATCTGGCCGGCGATCTGCTGGATCTTGATGACCACGAACTCGGCCGGCTTCAGCGGCGCGAACCCGACGAGGATGTTGACGACGCCGTTGACGCGGTCGATCTCGGTGGTGGTCGTCGCGTCGCACTTGACGAAGTACGCCTCGCGGGGCGAGCGCCCCTGGAACGCGCCCTGGCGGAACAGCCCGTTCATGAACGAGCCCACGTTCAGGCGGATCTGCGCCCACAGCGGCTCGTCGTTGGGCTCGAACACCACCCACTTGGTGCCGCGGAACAGGCTTTCCTCGATGAACAGCGCCAGCCGGCGGATGGGGATGTACTTCCACTCCGAGCCCCGCTGGTCGTGGCCGTGCAGCGTGCGGGCGCCCCACACCACGGTGCCGTACACGGCGAAGGTGCGCAGGCAGTTGATGGCCTGCACGTTCAGCGTGCCGTTCTGCGCGTCGGTGAGCACCGTCCTGAGCCCCGCCGCGCCGGTCAGGGTGGCGTCGATCCCCGCCGGCGCCTTCCACACCCCGCGGGTGGCGTCGGTGCGGGCGTAGATCCCCGCCACGAAGCCGCAGGGGGGGAACTGCTCGATGCGGTTCTCCTGCAGCGGGTCGGCCGCGAGCACCCAGGGATAGTAGAGCGCCGCGTTGAGGGCGTCGGCCTGGGTGAGCTGCGTGTCGGGCCCGCCCTGCAGCGTGGTGAAGCTGACGTCCTGCACGGTGTCGGCGATCAGGAAGGCGCGCAGGTCGTGGCAGATCTTCTGGAGCTGGCCCAGCACCGCGGGGTCGGTCTCGCCGGGGACGCACAGCAGGTTGACCAGGTCCACCGTGCGCAGAAAGTTCACCCCGCCGGTGGACGCGTTCGCGGCCAGCTGGGTGTGGAACGCGGGGTCGTTGGGCTTCAGCACGGTGCCGTCCAGGTTGGCCGCACCGCTCATCTTGATGGTGGGCACGGCGGTGTCGGCCGGCGCCGTGTGGGGGGGAGTGCCCAGCACCTGGGCGCGCACCAGCGCCGACTCCGCCTCCAGCACGCGCACCACGAAGCGGGAGTCCGTATCCGTCATGGAAAGGTTCTCGAACACCTCCACCGGGATTTCCTGCGTGGTCCCGGGGGGGACGTAGATCACGGCGAGCTGAAAGCGGGTGGGGTCGTCGGTGCGCTTCCGGG
>DASTNU010000725.1:0-6217 GCA_035720605.1 Longimicrobium sp.
TGCGGCTCCCGCGCGCGTTCATCACCTACGTTTTCAGGATTCGACCCGGAAGCGCATCGGCGGCCGGGCGCCGGGTCCGCGCAGGTGGACGTTGCGATTTTCCAGCGGCGAATTCAACTCATTCGCTCCCGCGGGCGAACGGCACGTTGCCCGCTCAGGTTCGCCGAGCTTCAGCCGCTCAGGACGCCGGTATCCGTCCGACCACCAGGCGCACGGGGATGCCGCCGTTGCTGGTACGCAGCGCTTCGTCCAGCGGGATGCCGGCCTGTCCCTCCAGGCCGCGATCGGGCGAGAGGAGCGCGAGGGTCCAGCCGGGGCAGCGGGCGCGCAGGGTGCGGCCCAGGGCGGCGTAGAGGTTCCGCAGCGGGTCGCGCTCGCCCACGCGGATGCCGTAGGGCGGGTTGGCGACCACCAGGCCGGGACCGGGCGGCGGCTCGATGGCGGAGATGGGGCGGACGCTGAATTCCACGTCGTCCGCGACACCGGCGCGCGCGGCGTTGGCCGTGGCTGCGCCGATCGCGCCTTCGTCACGGTCGGAGCCGAGGATGGGGACGGCGGAGGTGGGGCGGATCTCGTCGCGGGCTCGATCGACCGCGGCGGACCAGCGGGCGGCATCGAACTCCGGCCAGGCGGTGAAGGCGTGGCGCCGCGGCTCGCGATCCGGGTTCGCCAGCCCGGGCGCGATCCGCCGCGCCATCAGCGCCGCCTCGATGGGGATGGTGCCGGCGCCGCACATCGGGTCCAGCAGCGGCGTGGCGCCATCCCATCCGCCCCCCAGCAGCATCGCGGCGGCGAGCGTCTCGCGCAGCGGCGCCTTCGCGAGCGCCTGCCGGTAGCCGCGCAGGTGCAGCAGCGCGCCCGACGCATCCGCGCGGATGGTGCACTCGTCGCGCACGAAGCGGACGATGAAGAGCTGCGCATCCGCCTCGTCTTCCCCGCCTTCCTCGTCCGTTGCGACACCGCCGGCGGCCAGCGGGCCCACGCGATGCTCGATCGCCTCCAGCACGCGCTGCGCGATGGCGCCCCCGTGGTAGAGCTTGCTCTTCTTCGAGGTGACGCGGAGGCTGACGGCGCCGCCGCGCGGGACCCAGCGCTCCCACGGCACCTTGCGCGCGTGCCGCTCCAGCTCGAAGAAGGTGCGCGCGCGGAACCCGGCGGCGAGGGCGGTGACGCGGCTGGCGGTGCGCAGGCGCAGGTTGGCCGCGTACAGGTCGTCCGCGCCGCCGGTCCACGCGACGCCGCCCGGCTCCACCGCGCCGTCGATCCCCATCGCCCGCAGCTCGGCCTGCGCCAGCGGCTCCAGCCCCGGCGCGGCGACGGCGAACAGCGAGTAGCGGTCTTCGGTCGCCGGCATCGGGGCTCGGGATCGGGCGGACGGTGACGAGGCATCATCATCACCCACAAGAAGCGAACCGCGGGCGCGAAGGTACCCTGCGGCGTCGCGCGTCACAATGCGCGTCCGGGGTGGGATGGACGGAAATCGCTCGAGGTGGGCCCGGATCAAGGCGCTTGCCCTCGCCGCGCCGGCGTGCGAATACGCGCGCGTCACGAGGTCGCCCCATCCCAGCCGAGAGGAACCCGTGTCCCAACTGGAGGGAACGGTAATCGACGCGGTGAGCCACCACCCGCTCGCCGGCGTGGCGGTCACGGCTACCAGCCCGGTGCTCGGTGCCCCCGGTACGGTGGGCACGGACGCGCAGGGCAGCTACACGATCCCCGGCCTGCCGCCGGGGACCTGCACGCTGCAGTTCGAGAAGGACGGGTACCGCCCCTGCACCCGCGGCGGCATCCCGCTGCGCGCGATCCCCGTCCGGGTGGACGTGGAGCTCCTTCCCACGCCGGCCGGCTGACCGCGGATGCACGAGTGGATGATGAACGACGGCAGCCCTCCCGGCACGCTGCCGGGAGGGCTGCTTTTCGCTGTGTGCCCGGGAGGACGGGGCTTTACTCAGCCGCAGTACTCGTTGATGCAGGTGGGCGCGACACACATGCCGCTGCACTCCATGAAGCGGGTGTCGCTGCTGCCGTAGCCCACCTTCTCCTGCAGGTCCGTTGTCGGATACGACTCCACCTTGAGGGTTTCGGGGGACAGACGCATGGCTCGCTCTCCGTTTCTGAATGTTTCCAACAATCGGGATACACAACGTACGTGCTGCCGCACGCACGGAGCAAGACAAAAAATGTGGAGAGCGGTTTCATGCTGCTCCGGAACCGCCGCGCTCCCCTTCCGCCCGTCACGCCTCGATGTGGTACTCCTTGAGCTTGCGGTACAGCGTCCGCTCGCCGATGCCCAGCATCTCGGCGGCGCGGCGGCGGTTGCCGCGGGAGTGCAGCAGCGCGGCGCTGATGGCCTCGCGCTCCATGTCCGCCATCGTCATCCCCGGGCGGTAGACGATGGTGCCCTCCTCGCGCTCGCGGACCAGCTCCGGCCCCGGGTCGTACGGCAGCTGCACCGGCGGGCCCAGCGCGAGGGCGCTGCCGATCGGCACGTATCCGCCGGCCGCGACCGGCACGCCCAGCTCGTCGCGGTGGCGGGCGCGGTACACCTCGAACTCGCGCCGCAGGTCGTCCATGTCCATCCGCAGGTCGAACAGCGTGCGGAGGATGAACTCCAGCTGCGCGGGCGGACCGCCGGGCGCCACCGCGTGGGCCCCGTTCTCCTCCGGCTCGCCATGGGCGATGGTGACGGGCACCGGCAGCAGCATCTCGCGGCGGCTGCCGTAGCGCACCTCGGCGGGGATGTCTTCCGGGCGGATGACGCGGCCGGGGGCGAGCACCACCATGCTCTCCACCAGGTTGCGCAGCTCGCGCACGTTGCCCGGCCAGTCGTACTCGACCAGGATGCGCAGCGCCTCGGGATCGATCCCCACGAACGGGCGGTCGTGCTCGGTGCTGAACTGGCGGATGAAGCCGTCGATGAGCCGCGGGATGTCCTCGCGGCGCGCGCGCAGCGGGGGCAGGTCGATGCGCAGGATGTTGAGCCGGTGGTACAGGTCGCGGCGAAAGGCGCCCAGCATCACCTGCTCGCGCAGGTCGCGGTTGGTGGCGGCGATCACGCGCACGTCCACGCGGATGGACTCTTCGCCGCCCACGCGGCGGAACTCTCGCTCCTCCAGCACGCGCAGCAGCTTGGTCTGCGTGCCCAGCGGCATCTCCCCGATCTCGTCCAGGAAGATGCTGCCGCCGTTGGCCAGCTCGAAGAACCCCTTGCGGCGGTCGGTGGCGCCGGTGAACGAGCCCTTCTCGTGGCCAAAGAGCTCGCTTTCCAGCAGCGTCTCCGTCAGGGCGGCCACGTTGACGGCGATGAACGGCCGGTGCCGGCGCGTAGATAGGGCGTGGATGCCGCGCGCCACCAGCTCCTTGCCGGTGCCGCTCTCGCCCAGGACCAGCACGGTGGAGTTGACGGGGGCGATCTGGACGACGCGCTCCAGCACCTCCTCCATGGCCTCGGTCTCGCCCACGATGCCGGTGATCTCGCGCAGCTCCTCGCGCTGCACCAGGCGGCGGCCCACCAGGGCGACCTCGTCGGCGTCGATGGGCTTGGCGAAGCACTCGCTGATCCCCAGCTCGCGGCACAGGTCGCGGCCGGTGGGCTCCGTGGGCTCGGTAAGGCCGACGATGGGAAGGCGGCCCCGCTCGCGCGCGGCGGCGACCAGGCCGCGGGCGCGGCGCTCGCGCAGGCCGCCGGTGATCACCACCAGCAGGGGCTCGGCAAGGGCGTCGGCCAGCCCCTCGCCGGGGGCGAGCAGCTCCACCCGCAGCCCGTGCGCCTCGAACGCGGCCCGCAGCCGTACGGCGGGCTCCAGGTCGTCCGTGGTGATCAGTACCGCTTCCGCCAACGTGTGATTCCTCTGGTGTGCTGATGTGGATCAGCCGCTTCGATGGACATCGAACCGACGCACGGAACGCTACGAACGGCCGTGGTCTGCGCCCGACGACGCCCCCCATCCCCGGCCCTTCCCCCACAAACCGCGTGGGGGAAGGGAGAATTCGATCGCGCGCCGGCAGGTTTCTGCCGGCGACCGCGGGCCCCTCCCCCCGGGCCCCTCCCCGCTCGTTCCTCGCGGAGAGGGGGAGAATTCCATCGCGGGCGAGCCGCCGGATCGCCCTGTTCCCCCGTGACCTCGCCGTCAGTCCTTCCTGACCGTGCCGTGCTTGTGGAACGGCGGGCGGACGACCTCCGCGGGGAGGGCGGCGCCGCGGATGACGATGCCGATCTCCGTGCCCGGCTTGCCGGCCGCGGCGGGGACGTACGCCATCCCGATCCCCTCGCCCAGGGTGGGGCTCAGCACGCCGCTGGTCACCACGCCCGCCTCTTCCCCACCCACGCTGACGGGGTAGCCGTGGCGCGGAAAGCCGCGCTCCTTCAGCCGAAAGCCGACCAGCCTGCGCCCGATCCCCTGCTCCTTCTGCCGGACGAGTGCGTCGCGCCCTACGAAATCGCCCTTGTCCAGTTTCACCACCCAGCCCAGGCCGGCCTCCAGCGGCGTGGTCTCCTCGTCCAGGTCGTTTCCGTACAGCGCGTAGCCCATCTCCAGGCGCAGCGAGTCGCGGCACCCCAGGCCGGCGGGAAGCAGGCCGTCGTCCTTTCCCACCTCCAGCAGCCGCCGCCAGAGCCGCGGCGCCTCGGCCGCGGGAACGTAGAGCTCGAAGCCGTCCTCCCCGGTGTAGCCGGTGCGGCTGATGGTGGCGGGAATGCCGTCCACCACGCCGTCGGCGAAGCGGTAGTAGTGGATGGCGTCCAGCTCCGCGTCCGTCAGCCGCGACAGGATCTGCTGCGCCTTCGGCCCCTGCAGCGCCAGCAGGGCGATGTCGTCCGTCCGGTCCACCAGCTCCACGCCGAACCGGCCGGTGAACTGCTGGATCCAGCGGAGGTCCTTGTCCTTGTTGGCGCCGTTGACCACCAGCATCCAGTGATCGGGGTAGCGGTAGACGATCAGGTCGTCCAGCAGCCTGCCGTCGTGGTTCAGCAGGGTGCCGTACTGCGCCTGCCCCACCTCCACCTTCGACACGTCGTTGGTGGTGACGTACTGCACGAAGTCCATGGCCCGCTCGCCGCGCACGATGAACTCGCCCATGTGCGACACGTCGAACAGGCCGGCGGCGCGGCGCACGGCGTGGTGCTCGGCGGTGATGCCGCTGGGGTACTGCACCGGCATCTCGTAGCCGGCGAAGGGCACCAGCCTGGCGCCCAGGGCGGCGTGCTCGGCGTGCAGGGGCGTGCGCAGCAGGGTGGTGGCCTCGGCCATCGTGCGGTTTTCCGGGGTGCGGGTCGATACGTTTTCGTCGCGGGGGGAAAGTAATATGGGCGGCGGGAGGGCGCGAGCGCGGGGCGGGGTGGCGATCACGGGCGCCGGAGCGGTCGAGCGGGCTCGCTGCACGAAGCGGCATTTCCCCACGGCCGACGCGCGGGCCCTCTCCTCCGCCGGGCTTTCGTTCGTTCTTCGCTACGGCCGGCGAGCTCTCCGCGTCGCGAGCGGGCGGGATTTGAGGAGGCGACCCGATCCGAACCGGTGGCGCGCCGTGCCGCCGCGCATCCCGCACCGCCGGAATCACGGCTCCGCGCGCGGCGCGCCCATCTCCCGGATGCACCTGCCGAAACGACTCGGGGGATTCGACTTGGGCGCGTTGTCAGGTGGGCGCGGGGGCGGTATCTTGGTGGCCCCGCAATCGGCCGAATCCAGCGACGGAGAACAGGGACGTGCCCCGTCCGCGCGAGCACATCCTGAGCAACCTGGAGGCGCTGTACCGCGAGGCGTACGCCCGCGCGCAGGCCGCCGGCGACGACGCCGAGATGGCGCGGCTGGACTTCGGCTACCGGCGGGACCAGCTGTACCTGGAGGCGGTGCTGGACGTGCGCGACCTGCTGCGCGCGCCCGCATCGGCGGCCGCTGAACCCCGGCAGGACGACAAGTCGGTCCTTGAGCAGATCAACGAGCTCCGCACCCTCACGCGGCTTCCGTTCCGCCGCTGACCGGCCGCGCCTGGCGCACGGCCGCACCGCCGCCCGCGGCCGTTCGCCGCTGGCGGTGGTCTTTGCCACCGTGTTCCTGGACCTGGTGGGCTTCGGCATCGTCATCCCCCTGCTGCCCCTGTACGCCCAGCGGTTCGGCGCGGGACCGGTGGCGGCGGCGTGGCTGCTCAGCATCTACTCGCTGATGCAGTTCCTCTTCGCGCCCTGGTGGGGGCGGCTCTCCGACCGCGTCGGCCGGCGGCC
>DASTNU010000726.1:0-3983 GCA_035720605.1 Longimicrobium sp.
GGAGAGGGGGAGATGGCGCGGCGGCGGAGATCCTGCCGGCCGCGGCTGGCCCCCCATCCCCGGCCCTTCCCCCACAAGCTGCGTGGGGAAGGGAGAACGGCCGGATCCCCGCCTCATCCCCTGCGACTGGATGATGGATCAGACGGGCCGCGCGCGGGTACCTGCGCGCGGCCTTTTCGCCGCGCATCCCAACTCCCCGCGCGGCACGTGGAAGTCCCACCTTCATTCACGGTCACGGCCATGCGACGCATCGTCATCCTGGCGGCCGCGCTCTCCCTTTCCCTTCTCCCGCGCCACGCGGCGGCCCAGTACGACCTCGGCGGGTTCATCATGGGGGGCCAGGGCGGCGGGGGAACCTCGCTGATGGACCCGCGCTTCAGCGTGGACATGGCCTACACGCTGGAGATCTCCAACCGCCGCGGCCCGTACTTCGGCGCGCGGTACACGCTGGGGATGCACCGCCTGCGCGCCGACGAGACGGCCTTCCGCGAGCGGTACGGCGACGGCACGGTCTCGGGCGGCGGCGGCACGCTGTACGACACCGGCGCGGACGTGGAGGTGGGGTACGGGATCGGCGTGCTGCGGGTGTACGGGTTCACCGGCATCCACTACTACCAGCAGTACCAGTACCCGGCGACGGTGCAGTCCGGCGGCGGCGCGGTGGAGGTCGACAGCCGCCGCGAGATCAGCATCTCCAACGCGCGCGGGCTGGGCGTGCACCTGCGCCTCACCGACACCGGCGCCATCGTCGCCGAGGCGTACCGCGGCGGCGGCGAGGACGGCGTGATGCGCCTTTCCGGCACGCGCTTCGGCCTGCGCTGGGCGTGGTAGAAGACCGGGGCCTCACACGGAGTCAACGGAGTCAACGGAGTGTCTGGGTCCTCCGTTGACTCCGTCTTTTTTGTTCTTCGTGGTCGCAGGCAAGCGCCCACCTGTCATTCCGAGGGAAGGCGCGATCCCCAGGCGCGGGGTTTTCCGATCCGATGTCACTCCCGCGCGACGGCGGCGCGGGTGATGCCTTCGCCGAGGCGGTGGGCGGGGGGAAGGGAGACCGGGAGGCGGCCATCGATCGGCGCCGCGCCCAGCAGCGCGCGCGCGGCGGCCCGCTCGCTCACCGCGTCCGTGCTCCAGGCCAGCAGGTAGGCGGGCACGGAAGGAAATCCATCCAGCAGGTAGGGGCTGCCCAGCGAGACGGCGACCATCGGCCGTCCGGCCGCGCTCAGCGCCTCCACGAACGGGCCGAATCCCCCCTCCACCCCCAGCGCGCGGTACTGGAACGGCGCGATCGCCACGCTGGCGACCACCACGTCCGCCGCGCCGGCGCTGGCACGCAGCCGCTCGAAGGTCGCGGCGGGGGTGGACGGGCCCACGCGCACGTGCTCCACCGCCACGCCCGCCTCCGCCAGCTCGCGCTGCAGCACGGCGCCGCCCGTCCCACGTCCGTTGCTGGTGTAGGTGACGTGGAGGACGCGGGCCGTCCGCGCGACCGGCACCAGCCCGCCGCGGTCGCGCACCAGGGTGATGGAGCGCTCCGCCAGCCGCCGCGCCACCGCCTGGTGCTCCTCGCGCCCCACCCTCTCCGCGATCGCGGCCAGGTCCACGCTGGTGCCGCGGTGCAGCCCGGCGGCGGCCTTGGCCAGCAGCACCCGGCGCGCGGCGTCGTCGATGCGGGCGGCGGGGATGCGGCCGGAGTGCACCGCGGCCACGATCCCGTCGACGACCGCCGCGTGCCCGGGCGGCTGCAGCAGCGCGTCCGCGCCGGCCAGCAGGGCGCGGATGGAGGCCTCGGTCACCGAGTAGCTGCGGGTCACCCCGCCCATGTTCAGCGCGTCGGTGAACACCAGCCCGCGAAAGCCCAGCCGCTCCCGCAGCACCCCGCCGATCATCCTTGGCGACAGCGAGGCCGGCGGCGCGCCGGGCCCCTCTACCCCCGTCGCGGCCAGGTGCCCCACCAGCATCCCGTCCATCCCCGAGCGCACCGCGTGGCGAAACGGCACCAGCTCCACCGCCTCCAGCCGCGCGGAGTCGCCGCGGACGGTGGCGAGGCCCACGTGCGAATCCATCTGCGTGTCGCCGTGCCCGGGAAAGTGCTTGCCGGCGGCCAGGAGCCCCGCCTCCCTGGCGCCCTCCGCCCACGCCGCCGCCATCCGTGCCACCCGCTCCGGCTGCTCGCCGAAGGAGCGGACGTTGATGATGGGGTTGGAGGGGTTGGAGTTGACGTCCAGCAGCGGCCCCAGGGTGAGGTGGATGCCCACGGCGCGCGCCTCCTCGCCGGTGATGCGCCCCGCCTCGCGCGCCAGCCGCGGATCGCCCGTGGCGCCCAGGGCCATGGAGGGCGGGACGCGCGTGCCGCCGGGCGAGAGCCTCATCCCCGGCCCCGTCTCCAGGTCCGAGACGATGAGCAGGGGCACGGGGGCGCGCGCCTGCGCCGCGTTCAGCCGCGCGGCGATGGCCGCCGGCGCGCCGGTGGAGACGATGAGCCCGCCCACCTCGTCGCGCATCACCCACTGGAGCATCCGCTCCTGCTCTCCCGGGTTCTGCGCGGCGGACTGGCCGCTGATCCAGGGAAAGACGAGCTGCGCCACCCGTTGCCGCAGCGTGAGCTGCGACAGCGTCCGCTCCACCCACGCGAGGCCCGCGGAGTCCGTCTGCAGCGGAGGGACCGGCGCGGGCTCCGCCACGGCGGCGGGGAGCTCCGGCGTCGCCGCCCGCGACTCGTCGGCCCCGGAGCAGGCGGTGAGGGCCGCGGCGGCGGCCAGCAGCAGGAGTCGCGGAATACTGCGCATCGTTCGGGAAAGCGGGTGGACCGGCATGGCTCGGTGGATCTGCAATCTGCCTGCCCGGGCTTGCCTGAGCGGCTGAAGCCGCCGCAACGACTGCGGAAAGCCCCGCAAACTGCGCGGGGCTTCAACTGCTCGTGACCGCGAGCCCCGGTCTGTCCGAAGGAGGCGCCGCCCGACACCTGCCTGCGGCACGATGCGTGGCGCCGACTGAGGAATCTACCGTCCGAGCCTGGCGACCGGGTCAGCGCCGCGATCCCGCCCGCACGAGTCCGCGCAGGCGGACTTCGTGACGTTCCAGCAGCGGTTTCAACCGCCGGGCGCGAGGCCGGCCACGTGGGGTCACCGGCTCCGCACTGAGCGAGTAAACTCGCCGCAACGACTGCGGAAAGCCCCGCAAACCGCGCGGGGCTTCAACTGCGTGGAGGCTGCCTCCGTGCACGTTCCCCGGCGTGCGGCACGAACGGTCCGCGCAGGCGGACATCACGTGGTCCTTGCCGCGGTTTCAACCGCCGGGGCCCGGGGGGCTCGGCGGCATCAGTACCCCGCATCGCCATCGACCGGCCCTCCTTGCCCTTCCGCTCGCGACGCTGTCACTTCTCCGCCTGCGAAGTAACCCCGGGCCAGCGCGAGAATCGACATCGAGATGACGATCGAGTACGCGGATTTCGAGAAGGTGGAGATGCGGGTGGGGCGGGTGGAGCGCGCGGAGCCGTTCCCGGAGGCGCGCAAGCCCGCCATCAAGCTGTGGATCGACTTCGGGCCGGAGCTGGGGACGCGCAAGAGCAGCGCCCAGCTCACCGTCCACTACACCCCGGAATCCCTCCTCGGGCGGCGGGTGATCGCGGTGACCAACTTTCCGCCGCGGCAGATCGGCCCGTTCCGCTCCGAGGTGCTGGTCCTGGGCGTGCCGGACCCGGACGGCGCCGTCGTCCTGCTGTCGCCGGACCTGGACGTGCCCCTCGGCGGCCGCGTCTTCTGAGCCTTGATTCCAGCCGAACAAAAGGCGAATTTGTTGACCCGTTCCGGAATGGAGGTGCCGCCATGCTGAAATACACGCTGCTCTTGCACGGATTGCAGAGTGCCGGGGAAGGACTGCCCGGGGCGCTGCTGCGCGACCTGCTGGACGCGGTGGATCGCGGAGCCAAGGGGGCCGTGCGCCTGCGCTTGGAAGGCCGCAGCGCGGCCAAGGGCGGGTTTCCG
>DASTNU010000727.1:0-6149 GCA_035720605.1 Longimicrobium sp.
TTTCACCCTTTCACCCTTTCACCCTTTCACCCTTTCACCCTTTCACCCTTTCACCCTTTCACCCCTTCACCCCTTCACCCCTTCACGACGACGCCGGCACCGGCTCCTGCCAGAGCAGCTGGCTCGTCGCGGTGCCGACGACGCCCTCGAACCTCACCTGCCAGTACGACGCCGTCGCCGTGCCGTCGGAAGCGAGCTCCAGCATCGCGAAGCCGCTGGACCACACCAGGTCTTCGGGCTGCGTCTGCACGTAGCCGTGGGGAAAGTGGATGCTGCCGTCCGGCGAGTGCTCCGCCGGCTGCATGGGCGCACCGCCGGGCTGCGGCGTGTACGCCTGGGTGTCCGTGAAGACGGGGATGGCGCCGTTGCCCACGCACCGCCCCAGCACCGGCAGCGAGCCCGGGACCTGGTAGATGCCCAGGACGTGCTCGTGGCCCCACAGCCAGGCGGCAGGACGGATCCCCGACGCCGCCTCCCAGTCCGCCAGGTTCTTCTCCAGGAACGGGTTGGCCCACATCCCCCCGATCTTCTCGAAGGCGGAGAAGAGCTGGTGGTGCGAGAACAGGATCACCTTCCGTCCACCCGCATTCATGAGCTGCCGCTGGTGCCAGGCCGCCTCGTCCTCGCGCAGGTGCGTGATGTCCTCGTCGATCTTCAGCAGGTCGCTGTCGTAGTAGCCCGTATCCATCCCCTGCAGCTGCCACGCGTCGTTGCGCAGGCACCAGAAGCTGTGCTGCTGCACGGAGGCGTTCGGCACGTCCTGGTTCAGCAGGGGGAGGGTCCGGTAGAAGCCCACGCCGCCGCTGTAGTAGTCGTGGTTCCCGGGCATGGTGTAGAACGGGATGTCGCGGCCGCACGCCGCCCGTGCCTCGCGGAGCATCGCCACGACGCCGTTCTGTTCGATCACCGTCCCCGAGTAGTAGACGTCGCCCACGTGGACGATCAGGTCCGGCGCCTGCCTCATGAGCTGGTCGAGCACGGCCCGGGCCTCCAGCTGCCCCGTGCCCCAGTCGCCCAGCACTCCCACGCGCAACGGCGCGCCGGCAGAGGCGGACGGCGGCAGCGGAAAGGCGCCGGGGCCGTCCGCGGTGGGCGGGTTGTACTGCGGCTTTCTTCCGCGCCAGTAGTAGTCCAGCCACTCCTGCAGGATCTTCAGGCCCCCCGTCACGTTGCAGGGGCTGAATTCCCACTCGTTGGCGATCCGCGCCATCTCCTCCCGGTCGTCGAACACCCAGGCGATCACGTAGCGCGTCAGCAGGTCCAGGCAGTCCGCCCCCACGTCCAGGGCGCCCGCCACCAGCATTCCTTCGGCCGTCTGCACCGCCCGCCGCACCCGGTAGGCGGCGATCGCGGCGTCCGCGGTGCGCACCTCGCCGCGATAGATGCGGTCCAGCACGGCCCCGGCGGCCTGCATGATGGGGTTGTTGGCGAACAGCCCGAACGCCGGCGCCCCCGGGGCGAGCTGCGCGACGTTCTCGCGGATGGCGGACTGCGCGACCGAGAGCCTGGCGTCGTGGAAGTTGAAGATGCGGGTGCGGGACATGGTTCTCCTGGATCAATCGCGGGAGATGGAAGGCGGCGGGGCCGGAGCGGATGAGACGGAGCGCACCATGTCATCCGCGCCATCCGTGGGCAAGCCTCTCGTTCGGCGGCAATGGCTTCGCGCACGCGATGGGGCCTCGTAGCGGAGGCCGTCCATCGCCTCGTCGATGGTTCCAACGCCGTTCGCGGCTTGCCGTTCTCCCCTCTCCGCGAGGAACGAGCGGGGAGGGGTCGGGGGAGGGGCCCTCCCGGCGTGCGGCGGGACGCCGGCTTCGTAATGCCGCAATCGATTGCGGTGACAGTACGTAGCGCACGCCGCCCGTTCCCGGTGGAACCCATCCTGCATCCGTCCGTCCGGTCCAGGAACGACGGGAACGCACACGCGGGGCGACCTGTGGGACGGAGTCAGATGCGGACGATGCTGGCGGCGATCACCGGACTGGTGCTGGGCGTGGCGGTGTTCGCCGCACCCGCGGCGGCGCCGACGCTGCGCGGCTCGCCCGCGTCCATGGAGCACCAGCACAGCGTCGCCGTGGAGGAGGACTTCACCTTCGCCGCGACCCCGACGGAGGTGGAGTACCTGGTGGCGCGGGAGCGGCTGGTGGCGGTGAAGGGCGGCGCGGACTACGCGCTGGCCCGCGTGAGCCACCCGTACGCGCGGCCTGAGGTGCGCACCTTCGTGGAGCGGATCGGCGCGCAGTACCGCAGGGCGTGCGGGGAAAAGCTGGTGGTCACCAGCCTTACCCGCCCCCGGGCGGAGCAGCCCGGAAACGCGCACCAGCTCTCCGTGCACCCGGCGGGGATGGCGGTGGACTTTCGCATCAGCAAGCGGGCCAGCTGCCGCAAGTGGCTGGAGGAGACGCTGCTGGAGCTGGAGAAGAAGCAGCTGCTCGACGGCACCCGCGAGCGCAACCCGCCGCACTACCACGTAGCCGTCTTCCCGGACGCGTACCGCGCCTACGCCGCCCGCCAGGCGCCGGTCCAGCGCCCCACGTCGTCTTCGCCCACCGTGCTGCGGCCGCAGCCCGCGCCCTCCACCGCGGACGGGCCGGCGGCCGAGACGCAGGCCGAGCGCCGTACCGTGCCCGGGCAGCAGCCGGCCGAGCCGCCCATCGTGCTGGTGCTGATCTCTTCCTTCGCGGTCCTCTTCCTCCTCGGCTGGCGCGTCGCCAGGCACCACGGCCCGGGGTGATCGTCCGCGTCACCAGGCGGCGGAGAACGCCCAGAACCGGTGCTCCGGAGCGCCGCTGAACTCCGCGCCGCGCCAGACGTGCCGCAGCGTGATGTCCAGCCGGCCCACGACCGGCAGCCTGGGCAGACCCAGCGTGCCGCCCGCCTCCAGCTCGGCGAGCGTGCGGTTCATCTCCAGGTCGATCGGCGGGTTGGCCGAGGAGGAACCCAGCCACGTCCCCTGCAGAAACGCGTTGTGCAGCACCCCGTGCACGCTCGCTCCGGCGAAGAGGTAGGCGGGCCGCACCGGGGCGTCCCCCGGCCGCTCCGCCGAGAGGCGCGCCACGGCCGCCTCCTCGCGCATCCTCATCTTCTCCGCCGCCTCGTCGTCGTCCGCTGCCGCGGCTTCCGCGGAGAGCGCCGCGGAGAGCGCCGCGGGAGGGACCATCGCGGGATCGATGCGCGGAACGAGCGCCGGCGGGATCCCCCGGCCAACCCGCAGCATCGCCCCGATCTGGCCCGCGGTGATCGGCGTGCCCAGCGCGATGCGGCCCGTGGGCGTGAGGCTGTAGTTCGCGGGTGTCACGGCGCTCACCGAATCGCCGTCCAGGCGGCCGCTCAGCAGGTCGAACGTGGACCGGTAGATCGCCTGCACCCCCAGGCCGCGGCCGATCTGGTGGTCCCATCCGTCCGGGTGCGGAAAGCCCCAGAGGTCGTGCCACCCTTCCTGCACCGTCGACGCAAGGGAAAGCGGCCCCACGATCCCGAGGTCGAACTCGGCCTCGTGCACGAAACCGCCTCCGCTGAGCTCGAAGAGCCAGCCGTAGTAGAGCCATCCGGCGTACGGCCGGTCGGTGGGATCGGGGACGGGCGTGGTGATCACGTCCGGCGTATAGAAGTTCTGGCCGAACGCCCACCCCGTGCGCAGCGCGTGGCAGGCTTCGCCCGGGAGCGTGGTTTCGCCGCAGGCGCGGGCACCCAGCAGAAGGAGCCGGAGGACCGGGTGCCCGATGCGCCGCGCCCACAGGTCGGTGGAGCTGGTGATGGTGCTGTAGCGCAGCCCGTTGGTGTAGTGCCGGTCCGAGAACCCGATGTCGTTCTCCCAGTAGAACCGGTCCGTGCGCACGTTGGGCAGGAGCTGGAGCGTCTGTGCGTCCAGGGAGGCGGTCAGCAGGATGGCGAGCAGCGCTGCCCCGGAAAGCGTGCGAGTGGTCATGGGTGGATGCCGTGTCAGGGGGACGCGGAGTGCCGTCGAGGGAGGTGGGGCCGCTCGCAGAAGATGGCCTGATCCGCTCGACCGGGCAACCGGCGGGGAGTGCGTTCGGAGCCGTGGGTGCGGCGATGCCGCGAGGCGGACATCCGCCCGGGGCACTGGCGCCTCCGGTGACGGCTCACCGAACTCTGGATGGCCCGCATCCGGCCGTTTCCGTGAGAGACCCGTGCCCATCGACGCCGCACACCGGCCCTCGTTCGAGCTGCGGTTCAGCTGCTTGCACCCCGACTGGATCTTCGCCCGCCCCGCCGGCGTGACCCGCGCGTTCGCGGCGTGGTGCTGATTCCCGGCGAAACTGGGGCGATGGGACACCCCGCAGCTCCCTGCCGGCTCGACTCTGCTACACCCTGATCCAATCCTTTCCGGCATATTAAATGCGAAACATCCTGCACAAACGGGCCCGTGTCGCTCGTCATCAGCCATTTGTGTGCGGGACGGCGGCCGGCTCGCCACTCCAAGGGAGGTACCCCATGATGCGGATCGTATCCATCGCAGCATGCTGCCTGATCGTGGCGGCGTGCGACGACCAGACCACTCCGATCGGGCCGCCGGGTTCTGCGGAGCCTTCGCTCGCGGCCGCGGGAGTCCCGCGGGACAAGGTGGGCAATCCGGCGAGCCTGGCGGCCATCGACCCGGCCTTCCTGGTTCCCGGCCACTACAACGTGATCTACAGGCAGACGGCCAACGCCCGGGCCGTGACCGCGCAGATCATGAACGCCCACGGCCTCAATCCCTCGCACCGGTGGGACGAGGGATGGATCAAGGGGTTCTCCGGCCCCATGAGCGACAGGCAGCGCGACCAGCTCAAGCGGCATCCGCACGTGGCGTACGTCAACCAGGTGGTGATCGGCACCGGCGCCACCACGCAGAGCTATCCGTGGAACTGGGGGCTCGACCGCATCGACCAGCGGGCGCTGCCCCTGAACAACGCGTACGTCTACACCGACTCCGCGCCGAACGTGAACGTCTACATCCTGGATACGGGGATCCGCCGGACGCACACGGACTTCGGCGGCCGCGCGCTGCTGGGCACCGACATCGTCACCCCGGGCGGAACGGGCAACGACTGCCACGGGCACGGAACCTTCATCGCCGCCATCGTCGGCGGGACGGAGTACGGCGTCGCCAAGCGGTCGCGGCTCTACGCGGTGCGGTCCAGCAACTGCCTGAACCAGGTCACCTCCGCGAACGCCATCACGGCCGCCAACTGGGTGACCAACAACCACACCAAGCCCGCCGTGGCCGTGTTCAGCGTGGCGTTCCCGGGCGAGGTGCCCGAGGTGGACCAGGCGATCTACGCCTCCATCCAGGCGGGCGTCACCTGGGTGGTGGCCGCCGGCAACGACTACAAGGATGCGTGCAACCACACGCCGGCGCACACGCTGGGCACCATCACCGTGGGCGCCACGGACCGCACGGACTACCGGCCCGCGTGGAGCAACTTCGGGCCGTGTCTGAACCTGTTCGCCCCCGGCGCGGAGCTGGAGTCGGCGGGGATCGCGGACGACTGGGACTACCGGGTGGACAGCGGCACGTCGTACTCGGCGCCCCACGTGGCGGGGATCGCGGCGCTGTACCTGGGCCGCTACCCCACGGCGACGGTCACCACGGTCAAGAGCGCCATCGTGAACGGCGCCACGGCCAACGTGGTACAGAACGCGGGCACCGGCTCGCCCAACAAGCTGGCGTACTCGCGCTTCTTCTGAGCGGGCAGGAATTCGAGGCCACCAGGGCGGCGCGCAGCGCGCGCCGCCCGCATGACGGACAGTCCAGATGAATCGACGCGCACTTCTCCTGGCGGTGGCGGCCCTGCTGGCCGGCTGCGGCGGAACCCGCGAAGCGCAGACGAACGCCGCCCCTCCCGAGGCATCGGCCGCCATGCCGCACGATTCCCTGCCCCTGCGGCGCCTTTCGGCCGAGGTCGAGGCGGGCTACCGCCACAACAGCCGGATGGAGAGCGCCGCGCGCGAGCTGGTGCGCGACGCCGCGGCGTGGAGCCGCCTCTGGCCGCGGCTGAGCGGCAGCATGGGTGGCGCCTCCCCGGCCCCGCAGGTGGACTTCGCCCGCGAGATGGCGCTGGTGGCGGCGATGGGCCAGCGGAACACCGGCGGCTACGAGATCCGCATCGAGTCCGTGGAGCGCACGGGCGACGGGCTGGTCGCCC
>DASTNU010000728.1:0-3213 GCA_035720605.1 Longimicrobium sp.
CAGCCGGCGTACGGCCGCTGCCCCGGCATCGGCTCCCAGGTGTCCCAGCGGGGGCCGTACAGCCGCTGCCCCACCTCCACCGTGAAGGTCGCGCACCCGGCCTCCGCGTCCGCCCTGGCCCGGTCCGACACGCACGGCGCCACCGCGCGCGCCAGCCCCTTCCACCCGCCGGCCCCTTCCGTCTCCACGGCCAGGCGCAGCCCGTTGCTGTACTCGTAGTCGGGGCGTACGGCGATGGGGATCCAGAAGTCGTACGCGTCGTTGTCGCTGGTGAGCTGAAACGCGCGCGCCTGCGCCGCGACGGGCGACGCCGGAGCCAGGGAAAGAACCGGTAGAGCGAGGAACAGGGCTCGCCAGGACCTGGGGAACGGCGTCATCTCGAGTGGGAAAGCGGACCGTGCGGCGGGAGGGCCGGCCGTGGACAGCGAATCTAATGCGCGATCCGGCGCGCCGTAAAGGCACACGGCCTGCCCCGGGCGGTGCGCATCACCCCTTCACCCGTTCACCCTCGCCCGCTTCTTGCTCGCTGCGCGCCGCGCGACGCACAACCCCCACCCCGGAGGCCGCGATGCCGAAAGGCTGGAGCAAGCACGACGAAGACATGTACGAGGCGATCAAGGAGAGCTCGCTGAACCGCGGGCTGGACGAGGGCCGCGCCCAGGAGATCGCCGCGCGTACGGTCAACAAGGCGCGCCGGCAGGAGGGACGCGCGCCCAACCGGACCACGCAGGGCACCGGCAACCCCAACCAGGGCTACGAGGCGCGCACCCGCGACGAGCTGTACAACATCGCCAGGCAGAAGAAGGTCGCGGGGCGCAGCAAGATGACCAAGGACGAGCTGATCGCCGCCATCCGCGGCTGACGGCCGGGATCGCATCCCTCAGAGGGTGTCGCTCAACCGCCGCGCGAGATTCGTCATCCTGATGCATCCTGAGGGAGGTGCTGCTACACCCGGAGACTGCGCAGCAGCGTTGTCTTCCTGAGGGAGCGCACGCGAGTAACCTGAAGTAATGCAGCCGCTTGCGCGCGACCGAGGGATCTTCTCTCCGCCAGCGAGGGGCAGGCTCAACGGCAGAGAGTCAGCCCCCACGGTTCTGCCGGCAAGATCCTTCGGTCGGCGCCAAAGCACCGTGCGTGCCGACGTTACACGCGGCGCCTCCCTCAGGAAGACAAATCGGCCGCGCGAGGGTTGGCAACACCTTCTCGGGATGGCGGATCGCGCGATTCCGGGAAGGGGCCGGCGACACCCCCGGGAAACGACGTTCCGTCAGGCCGCCAGGGCGCGGGCCGGGAGCATCTGCTGCAGCGCGCGGCGTACGTAGACGGGGACCATCGCCCGGCGCCAGTCCGGGTCCACGATGATGTTCTCCAGCGGATGGCACTGTTTGTACGCCTGCTGCGCCACCGCCTCCACCACCTGCCCCAGCCGCTGCCCCACGGCGATCTTCTCCAGCCCCGTCACCACCCGCGGCCGCGATCCCAGCGCCGAGACGACCAACGAGAGGGCGCGCACCGTCTCGTCCGGCGCCAGCTCCGCCGCCGCGGCGATGGAAAGGAGCGGAAAGTCGATGGAGTTGCGCTGCCGCACCTTGACGTACGCGGTGCGCACCCCCGGCCCCGGCAGGGGAATCCGCACCCGCGCCACCAGCTCGTCGCGGCGGCGCACCGTGTTCCACACTCCGTCGGCGACGAAGAGGTCGTTCACGTTCAGCGTGCGCGTCCCTTCCACGGAGACCAGGTCCACCGTCGCGCCCAGGGTGATGAGCGCGGGCACCGTGTCGGCGGAGTGCGCGGCCACGCACTTCTTTCCCGTGCGGGTCACGTGGCAGACGTCGCCGTCCTTCTTGAGGCAGAAGCCCAGCGCCTGCCGCCAGAAGAGACTCTGGTTGTAGTAGGTGCAGCGCGTGTCCAGGCACAGGTTGCCGCCGATCGTCCCCTGGTTGCGGATCTGCGGCCCGGCCACCTTTCCCGCCGCCTCCGCCAGCGAGGGGAGGGCTCGCCGCACCAGCGGGCTGCGCGACACCTCCGTGAGCGTGGTGCACGCCCCGATCACCACCTGCGCCGCCGCGGCCGACCCGTCCTCCACGCGATTGCCGCCCGCATCCGCCATCCACGCCCCGTGCAGCTCGCGGATCCCCTTGAGCGCCACCAGGTGCCGCGGGGTAAAGAGGCGGTGCTTCATGTTCGGCATCAGGTCGGTGCCGCCCGCGATGGGCATGGCGTCCTGGTGCTCGCGCAGAAAGGCGACGGCCTCGTCCAGCGTGCCGGGGCGGTGGTACGCGTACTCGTGAAGGCGCAGCATCGGCCGGAGATGCGGGTGAACGCGCAGGTACGGATGACGCGGGAAGATACGTCGTGCCGGCGCACGTTTCCAGATGGGGGTGAGAACGGCGGGTTCTCACTGGATCGGCCGGGAGAGTACGTGCTGCTCGGCCGGCTCCGTGATCAGGGAAGGATTTACCCCACGGCCCGCTGCGCGGGGGGCCCTCTCCCCCGCCCGGCCTTTCGCTCGTTCCTCGCGACGGCGGGCGACCCCTCCCCCAACTTCGGGGGAGGGGTGGTTGGGGATGGATCTCGTCGCTTCGGATGGCCTGGTTTGGCCGCGGGCCCCCCCCCGGACGGGGCGCTGCCGGAGCGCGATCGAATTCTCCCCCTCTCCGCACGCAGTTTGTGCGGGGAGGGGGCTGGGGGGAGGGGCCCCCGCGGGCGCAGTGCGATGCTCGTCGCAGCGCCCACGGGGTTTACCTGCTCACGCGATCGTCGTGGATCGTGCCCTTCTGTCCAGCCGGCTCAGGTGCCAGGAGATCATCGAGTACAGAACCGGATACGCCAGCGAGAGCCAGACCATCCATCGCGGCACGCCGTCCGGGTAGCGCGGCAGCATCGCCAGGATCAGCACGAGCCACAGCACCGACCCCGCGAGCAGCGGCACCTTCCACGGGCGCGGCGCCACGGTCAGGTAGAGGAAGCGCACCGGCACCAGCGTCAGCACCGCGAAGAAGATCAGCATCGCGGCGTTCACCGCGGGGGCGAACAGGCCGCAGTAGAACGCCACCACGTTCCACATCGACGGCCAGCCCAGGAAGAAGCCGCCGCCCTCGTCCTTGATCCCCACGTTCGCGAACCCGAACAGCGACGCGATCAACGCCGGCGCCACCCAGAGCAGCGCCGGCTCCGGCAGCCATCCCATCCGCCACACCAGCGCCACCGGCA
>DASTNU010000729.1:0-2371 GCA_035720605.1 Longimicrobium sp.
TGCACAGCTCCCCCACCACCCCCACCGGCACCGGCTCCCCCGCATCGTCCAGGACGTAGATGCGGGTGTTCGCCATCGGACGGCCCAGCGGGATGCGGCCCGCCGGCTCCGCCACCAGGCAGCGCCGCATCGCCACGGCCACGGTCGCCTCGGTGGGCCCGTACATGTGGCACAGCGCCGCGTGCGGGAGCCGGGCCTGGAACCGGTGCACCAGCGCCGGCGGAAGCGCCTCGCCTCCACTGATGACCTGGGCCAGCGTGGAGCAGGCTCCCGCCTCCGGGTGCTCCAGGAGCGCCTGCAGCATCGCGAGCGGAACGTGCACCGTCCGGATCCCTTCCCGGCGGATCACCTCCACCAGGTAGTGGGGATCCTGGTGCCCCCCCGGCCGCGCCAGCACCAGCCGGCCGCCCACGGTCAGCGGCCAGAAGCACTCGCGTACGGAGACGTCGAAGCTGAACGACATGCGCTGCAGCACCGCGTCCCCGGCCCGGAGCTGCCAGGCCGCCTGCGACCAGGTGAGCAGGTTCACCGCCTGGCGATGCGCCACCATCACTCCCTTGGGCCGCCCCGTGGAGCCCGACGTGTAGATCACGTACGCCAGGTGCGCCGGCGCAAGCCCCGCCCGCGGCGGGTTCCCCGCGGGCGCGTCGGCCCACGACGGACCGTCCGCGTCCAGGTCCAGCGCCGGGACGTCCACATCCGCGAACCGCTCCGCCAGCGGCGCCTGCGTGAGCACGACCAGCGGCCCGCTGTCCGCCAGCATGAATCGCAGACGCTCCACGGGGTACGCCGGGTCCAGCGGCACGTAGGCGCCGCCGGCCTTCAGCACCCCCAGCACCCCCACCAGCATCTCCACGCTCCGCTCCACGCAGACCGCCACCCGCGCGTCCGGCCCCACCCCGAGCGCCCGCAGGTGGTGCGCGAGCCGGTTCGCACGCGCGTTCAGCTCGGCGTAGGTGAGGACCCGGTCCCCGGACGCCACCGCCACCGCCTCCGGCGTCCGCGCGACCTGCGCCTCGATCAGCTCGTGGATGCACGTCTCGCCCGGATACGCCGCCCCGGTCGCGTTCCATTCCTCCACCACCCGCCGGCGCTCCTCGTCCGGCAGCAGCGGCAGACGATCGACGGTTTGCGCGTCGCCGGCCGCCATCTGCTGCAGCAACCGCACGAGGTAGCCGACGTACCGGTCCACGGTCGCCCGGTCGAACAGCGCCGTCGGGTACAGCACGCCGCCGCGGATGCGCCCTCCCGCCTCGCGCAGCGAGAGCGACAGGTCGTACCGCGCGGACTCGGGCGCCGCCGCGCGCATGGGCGCCAGCGCCAGCCCCGGAAGCGCGGCCGGCTCCCGCGCGGACTGCTGCCAGGCGAACAGCACCTGGAAGAGGGGATGCCGGGCCAGCGAGCGCGCGGGCCGCACCAGCTCCACCACCCGCTCGAAGGGGATGTCCTGGTGCTGCTGCGCCCCCAGTGCCTGAGACTTCACCCGCCCCAGCAGCTCCGCCACCGTGGGCGAATCCGACAGATCCACCCGCAGCGCCAGGGTGTTCACGAAGAACCCGATCAGCCCCTCGATCTCCCGGCGCCCCCGGTTGGCCGTCGGCGTGCCCACCACCACGTCCGTCTGGCCGGACAACCGGCCCAGCACCGCCGCCCATCCCGCCAGCAGGGTCATGAACAGCGTGGTCCCCTGCCGCCGGCTCAGCGCCTTCAGCGCGGCCGTCGACGCCTCGTCCAGCGTCACCTCCGCGGCGCCGCCCCCGAAGTCCGGCCGCTCCGGGCGCGCGCGGTCCGCCGGCAGCGACAGGGCGTCCGGCACGCCGCGCAGGGTTTCCCGCCAGTACGCCTCCTGGGCCTCCAGCACCGCCCCGTCGATCCAGCGCCGCTGCCACACGGCGTAATCCGCGTACTGCACCGGCAGGTCGGGAAGCGGATCGGGCGCTCCGCGGCGGAATGCGTCGTACAGCAGGTCTAGCTCGCGCATGAGCACACCGGTGGACCACGCATCCGAGACGATGTGGTGCATGGTCAGCAGCAGCACGTGCTCGTCCGCGGCGAGCCGGACCAGGCGGCCCCGGATCAGCGGGCCCGCGGCCAGGTCGAACGGCGCCCTCGCCTCCTGCGCGGCCAGACGCCGCAGCGCCGCCTCGGCCTCGGCGTTCTCGCCCAGGTCGTGTCCGGTGAGATAAAACCGGCTCTCCTGGACCGAGGCGATCCGCTGCTCCGGCCTGCCGTCCACCGTCACGAAGGTGGTGCGCAGCGCCTCGTGCCGCGCCACGATGCGGTCCAGCGCGCGCTCCAGCGCCCCCCGATCGAGGTCGCCACGCAGGCGCAGCCGGTGAGAGATGCGGTAGGCCCAGCCCGTATCGCCCAG
>DASTNU010000730.1:0-3472 GCA_035720605.1 Longimicrobium sp.
TGGACGTCAGCAAGCGGCAGGTATCCGCGGGCGAGGTGGGCGTGCACAGGCGCGTGGAGACGGAGCACGTGCGCGAAGAGGTGCCGCTGCGCCACGAGGAGGTGGTGGTGGAGCGCCGGCCGGTGACGGACGCCATGGCGGCCGGACGCGGAGAGATCATCGAGACCGACGACGAGATCCGCATTCCGCTGATGGCCGAGGAGGCGGTGGTGGAGAAGCGCGTGGTACCCAAGGAGGAGCTCGTCGTCCGCAAGCGCGAGGTGGTGGAGACGGAGCATGTGGACACCACCCTGCGCAGCGAACACGCCGAGGTGGACCGCGAGGTCACCAATCCCGAGGTGCGCGGCGACCGGATGGACGACGACGGCCGGCTGGACCGGCGGTGATGGTGACGGGGTGACGGGGTGAACGAGAAGCTCCGTCCGGCGGTGTGCCGGGCGGGGCTTTTTCGTTTGTGCGACTGCCGGACCCCGCGCAGTTGAAGCCCCGCGCAGTTTGCGGGGCTTTCCGCTGTCGTTGCGGCGGGTTCACCCGCTCAGGCGCGACTTCGGAGAAAGCGCAGTGCGATGGGGGAAGGCCCCGCGCATTGCACTCGGTCGCGCCAGCCACGCGAAGGCGCCGGCGATGCCGGGGGACCTTGACGTCCGCACTCGCCTGCATCATCCTTCTGCGCCGCCGTATGTTTACACCCCACCAGGAGAAACGCATGTACAAGCCCAAGCTGAAACTGGCCGTCGAAGAGCTGAACGTCGATTCGTTCCACCCCGAATTCGACACGGGCACCGGCGGGGGCCTGCAGTCCATCTATGTACCGACCGTGCTGGGGTACACCGAGGCGTACTCATGCGAGGGAACGTGCGGCACGTGCGGCGGAACCGACTGCTACGCCTGACCGCGCCTGGCCGGTGACATGAAAGGACAAAGCCCCGCACACCCGGCGGGGCTTCGTCGTTTCGCGGCGGTGGGCCGGATCCCCGGACATCACCCGCGATCCGGCACCCACGCATTTCCTCACACGATCGTGGGCTCCATGAAGTAGTCGAAGCCGTGCTCGGAGCTCCGCCAGGCGCGCACGCGGAAGATGCGGCCGGGGGCGCCGGGCTCCAGGTGCACCTGCTGGCTGCTGCCGTGCCAGAAGAAGCGCTGCCCGGTGAGCAGCTCCTCCACCTCCCACGGGTCGTGCCAGCCGATCCCCATGTCCGGCAGCGGAAAGTGCAGCATGGTCTCGTGCGCGGCGAACGGGTCCAGGTTCACGCACACGAACACCATCGACGTACGGTCCGGCGTCATCTTGCCGTAGAACAGCACGTTGTCGTTGTCCGCCGGATAGAAGCGCAGGTTGTCGTACTCGTGCAGCGCGCGGTTCTGCCGGCGGATCTCGTTCAGCCGGGTGATCAGTGGGCGGATGTTGCCCGGGCGGTCCCAGTCCCACGCCCTGATCTCGTACTTCTCGCTGTCCAGGTACTCTTCCTTCCCCGGCGCCAGCGGCGTGGCCTCGCACAGCTCGAAGCCGCTGTAGATGCCGTAGAGCGACGACAGCGTGGTCGCCATGATCGCCCGCACCATGAAGGCCGGGCGCCCGCCGCGCTGCAGGTACTCCGGGTTGATGTCGGGCGTGTTGGGAAACAGGTTGCCGCGGTAGTACTCCTTCATGGGGCCCTGCGTGAGCTCCGTGAAGTACTCGACGAGCTCGCCCTTGAAGTTGCGCCAGGTGAAGTAGGTGTAGCTCTGCGTGAAGCCCGCCTTGGCCAGCACGCGCATCATCTTGGGGCGCGTGAAGGCCTCGGAGAGGAAGATGACGTCCGGGTGGTCGCGCTGCACCTCGCGGATCATCCACTCCCAGAACTGCACCGGCTTGGTGTGGGGATTGTCGACCCGGAAGATCTTCACCCCCTGCATCACCCAGTGCAGGATGACGTCGCGCCACTCCTTCCACTGCGCCTCCCAGTCCTCGCCGTAGAAGTTCAGGGGATAGATGTCCTGGTACTTCTTGGGCGGGTTCTCGGCGTACTGGATGGTGCCGTCCGGGCGGATGTAGAACCAGCCGGGGTGCTCCTTCGCGTACGGATGGTCCGGCGACACCTGGATGGCGAAGTCCAGCGCGATCTCCAGCCCGTGCTCGCGCGCGGCGGCGATCAGCCGGTGAAAGTCCTCCAGCGTACCCAGATCCGGGTGTACGTCCCGGTGCCCCCCCTCTTCGCCGCCGATGGCGTACGGCACGCCCGGCTCGTCCGGCCCCGGCGTGAGCGTGTTGTTCTTTCCCTTGCGAAAGGTGCGGCCGATCGGGTGGATGGGGGGGAAGTAGAGGACGTCGAAGCCCATGTCGCGCACGTACGGCAGCTTGCGGATCACGTCGTCGAAGGTGCCGTGGCGGTTGGGATCGTCCGACATCGACCGCGGAAAGAGCTCGTACCACGCGGCGAAGCGGGCGGCCGCGCGGTCCACCTGCACCGGCACCTCGCGGTCGTAGCGCGTCAGGTCCTCGCGCAGGGGATACTTCTCCATCAGCTCCAGCAGCGCGGGGTCCAGCGCCGCCGCCACCCGCTCCGCGACGGTGAGGTGCGAGCCCTCCTCCACGTCCGCGCGGAACGCCTCCCAGTGGCTGCGGGGGATCAGCCCGCCGCGCGCCGCCGTCGCGTCGCCGATGATCTCTTCCAGGAACTGCAGCAGCCGCTCGCGGTCCTGCCCGTCCGCCAGCGGCGCCGCGGCGGAGGCGAGGAGCTGGGCGCCCTCGAACAGCTCCAGCAGCACCTCCTGGCCGGCATCGTATTTCTTGCGCAGCTCGCTCTGCCAGGTGCCGAAGACGTCGGTCCACGCCACCACCGTGAAGTACCAGCGGCAGTTGCGGTCCACGGTGAACTCGCCGGTCCAGCGGTCGTTGTCCCAGAAGCGCATCCGGGACTCCGTCCAGCTCTCCTCGTCTTCCGGGCGGCACCAGACGGCGGCGGAGATGGCGTCGTGGCCCTCCTTGAAGATGTCGGCGAACACCTGGATGGTGTCGCCCACCTCGCGCTTGATGGGGTAGCGCCCGCAGTCCAGCTCGGGCTCCACGTACTCGATGACGACCCTGCGGCTGGCGTCGATGCTGTCCGGCATGTGGCTCGTGCGTGTGGATTGGGATGGCATCCGGCGATGTGGCCGACCGGCGGTGCGCGCGCGGGCCGCAAGGGGTGGGCCAGGGAGGGGAGTGCGTGAGTGCGTGAGTGCGTTAGTGCGTTAGTGCGTTAGTGCCGGCGGCGAGAGATTGGTGCGCTTCGGCAGGCATCTCACTGCGTCCGCGGGGCCCCTCCCCCCGGCCCCCTCCCCGCTCGTTCCTCGCGGAGAGGGGGAGAACGACAACTGCGCGGTATGTTTCTGCCGCGGGAGGGGCACCAGATTCACCGCCCGCGCACCAGGATCTCGCCCTGCAAACCCCTCCCCCGCAGTTTGGGGGAGGGGTCGCCCGCCGTCGCGAGGAACGAGCGAAAGGCCG
>DASTNU010000731.1:0-2287 GCA_035720605.1 Longimicrobium sp.
CCCGGGCGGCTCAAGCCGCGGCTGGTACAGCGGAAAGCCCCTCAAACCGCGCGGGGCTTCAACTGCCCAACACCACAGTTTGTCATTCTGCGGGAGCGCCGCGCGGAACCTTCCCTGCCGTCGATCCTCGCGCGCGACCGAGGAATCTACCGTCCGAACCTGGTGGCCGGCCCCGGAGCGCGGATCCGGCCCCTCGCCCGGGCGGCTCAAGCCGCGGCTGGAACAGCGGAAAGCCCCGCAAACTGCGCAGGGCTTCAACTGCTCGGGTCGGCCGGCGTCGCATGCATCGCCCCCATCACCCCGTCACCCGTTCACCCTTTCACCCACCCCCCATCCTTTCTCCACCGCGCGCGGGGTGCTAAGTTGCGCGCCATGCACCCGGCCCCCGTTAGCGCACGATGACCCGCGTAGTCGCCGTACCTCCCACGCTGGATTCCGACGCGTTCGACGCGCTGATCGCCGAGGCGGCGCAGGCGGGGGACGAGCGCGTGCTCTTCGACGCGCGGCACGTGCGCTTCGCGGACCCGTACGGGATGGTGGGGCTGCTGGCGCTGGGCGCGCACCACACCCGCGACGGGGTGCCGCCCATCCTGCAGTTTCCGCAGTCGTCGGACGTGGCGGGGTACTTTACGCGGATGGGCTTTCCGGCGGCGGCGGAAGGGGTGTTCGAGATGCACGACGCGCCGCGCCCGCGCGCCGCGGACGTCTCCAGCGCGCTCCTGCCCATCACCGTCGTCCACAGCCACGACGACGTGCACGGCGTCATCGAGGCGCTCAACGAGCAGCGCATCAGCGACCTGCTCTCGGAGCAGCTGGGGTACTCCAAGGTGGACGCAATGGCGTTCAGCATGCTGCTCTCGGAGGTGTCGCAGAACATCATCGAGCACGCCGACGCGCCGGGGTGGGTGGGGATCCAGACGTACCGCCGCTGGCGCCGCATCGACAAGCGCGTGGTGGTGATCGCCGTCACGGACCTGGGCGTGGGCTTTCGCGGATCGCTGGAGCGCGAGCACGCCGGCCGGTTCGGCGACCGCTGGGGGGACGCGACGGCGCTGGAGGCGGCGTTCATCCACGGCGTCACGCGCTTCCGCGATCCCGGCCGCGGGCAGGGGCTCAAGCAGATCCGCCGCCGCGTGGGGCGGTGGGGGGGCAAGATCGCCATCCGTAGCGGCACCGCGCGCATCAGCGACGTGCCGGACTGGGACGACAGCGAGCCGATGACTACGGAGCTGGCCCCGTTTCCCGGCGCGCAGATCCTGATCGTGCTCCCCGCGCGCACCCCGGCGCCCGCCGCCGAGCCTCCCGCGAAGCCCGCCGCGCGCCGCGGCATCCGGCGCTGAGGCGCACTAACGCACTAACGCACTAACGCACTGAAAGCCATGCCGACCGCCACCTTCCAGACCAACAAGGGCTCCTTCACCGCGGAGCTCTTCGCCAACGAGGCGCCGGGGACCGTCGCCAACTTCACCAAGCTGGTGAACGAGGGCTACTACGACGGCATCATCTTTCACCGGGTGATCCCCGACTTCGTGGTGCAGGGCGGCGATCCGCTCACCAAGGGGCCGCTGGGGCTCAACGAGCGCAACGTGGGCTCCGGCGGGCCGGGGTACCAGATCAAGTGCGAGACGCAGGGGAACCCGCACCGCCACGAGGTGGGGGCGCTGTCGATGGCGCACACCGGGCAGCCGAACACGGGGGGAAGCCAGTTCTTCATCGTGCTGAGCGAGCAGGCCACCGCGCACCTGAACGGCGTGCACACCGTGTTCGGCAAGGTGACGGAGGGGCTGGACGTCGTCTTCCAGCTGGCGCGGGGGGACAGGATGGAGAAGGTGACGGTGAACGAGGGCGCGGCGGCCTGACGCCATGCTGCACGGGCGCAGGGTCTCGCCGCTGCCCATCGACCTGGGCGGCGTGCACCGCCGCTCGGTGACCTCGCTCTTCAGCAACCTGGTGACCCGCCCCACCGGGCGGGCCATCCGCACCGGCGTGGAGAGCCAGATCGCCGAGATGGAGGGGGAGCCGCAGGTCACCCTCTCCATCCTGGACTTTTCCCAGGTGCGGGTGCTGGACTACTCGTGCGCCGACGAGATCGTCGCCAAGCTGCTGCTGCGCTACCTGGGCGACGAGCGGCCGGCGGAGGCGTTCTTCATCGTCCGCAACGTGCAGGAGCACCACGTGGAGGCCATCGAGGCGGTGCTGGAGCGGCACGAGCTGCTGCTGGTGGCCGTGCGCGACGACGGCGCCGCGGAGCTGCTGGGCACGGACGATCCCGCCCGGCGCGCGGTGT
>DASTNU010000732.1:0-2043 GCA_035720605.1 Longimicrobium sp.
ACACAACAACTTGCGCGCGACCGAAGGATCTACTCCGCCATGCCGAGGGCTGGCCTCCACGCGCTGAATCAGCCCCTCGGTTCGGCTGACAAGATCCTTCGGTCGGCGCTAAAGTGCTGTGCACGCTGAAGGTTATGTGCGGCGCCTCCCTCAGGAAGACAATTGCCCTGGTGCCGGCGGCCGCACAACAACGAGGGGCCGGCCTCGTGTGTCGAAGCCGGCCCCCGGTGCGGAGAGTAGATCCTTCGGTCGCGCGCAGGCGATTGCGAGGACGCAGGTTCCGCGTGGCGCTCCCTCAGGATGACAGCGTCTCGGCGAAGGGGAGGCAACCCCCTTACCGCACGTCCAGCAGCTCCACGTCGAAATTGAGCGTGGAGTTGGGCGGGATGGGGCCGATGGCGCGGGCGCCGTACCCCAGCTCCGGCGGAATCACCAGCGTCCGCCGCCCGCCCACGCGCATGCCCGCCACCCCTTCGTCCCACCCGCGGATCACCCGCCCCGCGCCCAGCGGAAACTGGAACGGCTGTCCGCGGTCGCGGCTGCTGTCGAACTTGGTGCCGCTCTGCAGCGTGCCGGTGTAGTGCACCGACACCGTGTCGCCCGCCTTCGCTTCGCGCCCCTCGCCGACCGCGTCGTCGCGGTACTGCAGCCCGGAAGGCGTCGTCGTCATCCCTTCATCCGCCACGCTGCTTCTCCTGTCGCTGTTTTCGGCCGATGCTTCACACCCGCGTCCGCGGGTCACGTGCCCCGCCGCAACCCTCGTTCCCGGCGCGCGACCTTCAGCCGCGCGGGCTGACGGGCGGAACGATCCAGTGGCGCGTCAGCAGGCCGACGACCAGCAGCGCCAGCGCCAGGAAGGCCAGGATCACGATCAGCGTCGTGCATCCCGTGAAGCCGCATCCGCCCGGGCCGCGGTAGTACTCGGGCGGGATCGGCTTCATCCCCTCCGGCAGGTCGTCCTCCGCCCCCCCCTGCGTCCGTTCCGGCTCCGCCATCTAGTCTCCGCCCAGTCGCTGGATCTCGTCGTTCTCCACCACCCGCACGTTGCGGGGCCGCTCCTTCGCCAGGCGAACCATCGCGCGGGCCACGGCGCCCGCCTGCACCGCCCGGTACCGGCGCAGGGGCCCCACCAGGAGCGGCGCCAGCATCGGCGCCACCCGCTGCGCCAGCGCCTCGCTGGGACGGCGCTCCGCGCGCGGGCCCAGGATGAGCGAGGGGCGCAGGATCACCACGCCCTCGAACGGCTGCGCGCGCACGCCGTCCTCCGCGTCGCCCTTTACGCGGCTGTAGAAGAAGCGCGAGCGCCGGTCGGCGCCGGCGGCGGTGACCAGAAGGTAGCGCCGCGCGCCCGCGGCCGCAGCCACGCGCGCCGCATCCACCACGTAGTCGTGGTCCACCCGGCGAAACGCCTCCTGCGATCCCGCGGCGCGGATGGTGGTGCCCAGGCAGCAGAACACGTCGTCGACGCGAAAGAGCTCGCCGTGCCGGTCCAGCTGGCCGAGATCGACGACGTGCTGCTCCAGCTTTGCGTGGTCGCGATCCACGGGACGGCGCCCAAGCACGACGACCCGGCCAAAGGCCGGGTCGTCCAGCAGCAGGTCCAGCACGTGCCTGCCCACCAGCCCCGTGGCGCCCAGCAGCAGGGCGCGCGCGGGAGCGGCGGGCGGGACGGCGTCCTTCATCGCCGGCGCGCTCAGTTGCCCTGCCCGGGCGCGGCGGCGCCCACCTGCGGCTTCGCCTCGCCCGGCGCCTTGTCGGCCTCCATCCCCGGGGTGACGCGGTTGGCCAGCGCGTCCGTGTACACCTGGCGGATCTCGGCGAAGTTGCGCGCGGCGGTGCTGTCGTTGGGATCGGCCAGGCCCCCGAGGCCCAGGATGCCCGTCGCGCTGGCGAGCGACACCCACGTCCACATGCTCTCGGTCACGTTGGGCCGGGCGCGCCGCAGCACCTCGATGTTGCGGGCGACGGCGCTGGAGGTGGTCATCTGCTCCCGGGCGGACTTCTCCATGTCGTCGGCGTTCTTCAGCATCTGCTGGATCGACG
>DASTNU010000733.1:0-3149 GCA_035720605.1 Longimicrobium sp.
GCGCGACGGGGCCGGCGGCGCCGTGGCCGCGATGGTCCGGGCCTTTTCGCCGATGGCGCTGGCGGGGGCCGCGGCGGTGGGGCTCACGGGGGTGGTGAACATCGTCTTTCAGCTCAACGCCCTCAGCGACCTGTGGGGCACCGGCTACGGGCGCGTGCTGCTGCTGAAGCTGGCGCTGCTGGGCGGGGTGGCGGCGCTGGGCTGGTACAACTGGCGCCGCGTGCTCCCCGCGCTGGGCGGCGAGCCCGGCACCCAGCGCCTGCGCCGCTCCGCCCGCGCGGAGCTGGGGCTGGGCGCCGCCGTGCTCCTGGTCACCGCCATCCTCGTCGCCCTGCCCACGCCGTAGCCCCGCTTCGCCGGCCTGGGCTCTCGGGAAGAAGGACTTTCACGCAGGGCGCAGGGGAAAACAGGGAGGACGCAGAGGGATTTTTCGAAGTCCTCTGCGTCCTCTCGGTTCCCCCCGCGCCTTCTGCGTGAAAGTGCTTTTGCCTGTCTTCGCGCGCCTCCGGAGTCCCGCGGCTCCGCCCGCGGGCGGAATCCTTCTTGCGCACGCCGCGGGAGGGTCCCCCCGTAGCCGTCTCTGCCAGCAGCCCCCTCGATGACCGGGAGCTACAGCGCCATTCTGGTGGCGTTCTCCATCCTCATTGCCATCTTCGCCTCGTACACCGCGCTGGCGCTGGTTCCGCGCGTCCACGCGGCGCGCGGGCGCATCCGCGCGGCGTGGCTGGTGGGCGGCAGCGCCGCGGCGGGGATCGGCATCTGGAGCATGCACGCGGTGGGGATGCTGGCGTACCGCCTCCCCGTCCCCACGGCGTACGACGTCCCCCTCTCGCTCCTGTCCCTGGCCGTCGGCGTGGGCGTTGCGGCGCTGGGCCTTTCCGCCGCCACGCGCCCCGCCGTCTCCACCGGCCTCATGACCGGCGCGGCGGTGGTGATGGGCCTGGTGCTGGCCGGGATGCACTTCGCGGGGATCGCGGCCGTGCGCATCGCCGGCGGCGTGGCGTACGACCCGCTGCTCGCCGTGGCCGCCGTCGTCGTCGCCATCGCCGCGTCCGGGCTGGCGCTGCGCACGTTCCTGCGCTTCCGCGACCGCGCCCGCGGGCGGCGGATGTCGGGCGCGGCCGCCGTCCTGGGACTGGCGCTGGCGGCGGTGCACTACGCGGCGATGGCGTCCGCCCGCTTTACCGCGGGGAGCGGCGGCGCGCCCGTGGGGCGCGACCACGTGCTGGGCACCGAGGGGCTGGCCGGCGCGGTCATCGTCGGGACGGTGGCGCTCCTGGCCGTGGCGCTGCTGAGCGCCCTGGTGGACCGGCGCACGCGGGAGCGCACGGAGACGGAGGCGGTGCGGCGCAGCGAGGAGCGCTTTCGCTCGCTGGTCCACGCCTCCGCGCAGGTGGTGTGGACCACCAGCGCGGCGGGGACGATCGTGGAGCCGCAGCCGCTCTGGGCCGCCTTCACCGGCACCCCGTTCGAGCAGTACCGCGGCGAGGGCTGGCTGGCCTCCGTGCACCCGGACGACCGCGACGGCGCGGCGGAAGCGTGGCGGCGGGCGCTGCGGGAGCGTCGGGTGGCGGAGCTGCACTACCGGCTGCGCCGCCAGGACGGCGAGTGGCGCAGCGTCGTCGTCCGCGCGGTGCCGGTGATGGAGGAGGGGGGCGGGGTGCGCGAGTGGGTGGGCGCCGCCACCGACGTCACGGAGCGCGCGCGGGCGGAGGAGGCGCGCGCCTTTCTGGCCGAGGCCAGCCGCGTGCTGGCCTCGTCGCTGGACTTTCAGACCACGCTGCGCGCCGTGGCCCGGCTGGCGGTGCCCACGCTGGCGGACTGGTGCGGGGTGGACGTGGTGACGGAGGACGGGGAGCTGGAGCGCCTGGCGGTGGAGCACGTGGACCCCGCGCGCGTCCGCTTCGCGCTGGAGGTGGCGGAGCGCTGGCCCACCCCGCCCGATGCGCCGCGGGGCGTGCCGCGCGTCGTCCGCACCGGCGAGCCGGAGATGTTGTCCGACATCCCCGAGGAGCTGCTGGCGGCCGCCGCGCACGACCCGGAGCACCTGCGCGTGATCCGCGAGCTGGGGCTGCGCTCGTACGTCTGCGTGCCGCTGACCGCCCGCGGGCGGGTGCTGGGCGCGCTGACCCTGGTGCACGCGGAGAGCGGCCGGCGCTACGGGCCGGCGGACCTGGCGCTGGCGGAGGAGCTGGCCCGGCGCGCCGCCGTCTCCATCGACAACGCGCGGCTGTACAGCGAGACGGAGGAGGCGCGCCTGCAGCTGGAGCAGCAGACGGGGGAGCTGGAAGAAACGCAGGCGGAGATGGAGCTCTCGCACGACGAGCTGCAGCAGGCGTACGAAGACCTGGCGGAGCGCACGGCCGAGGCGGAGCGCGCCCGCCGAGCCGCGGACGAGGCGAACGCCGCCAAGAGCGCCTTCCTGGCCACCATGAGCCACGAGCTGCGCACCCCGCTGAACGCCATCGCGGGGTACACGCAGCTGCTGGACATGGGGATCCACGGCCCGGTGACGGGGGACCAGCGGGAGGCGCTGGAGAAGATCCGCCGCAACCAGGCGCACCTGCTGGGGCTGATCAACGACGTGCTGAACTTTGCCCGCATCGAGGCGGGGCAGGTGAAGTACGAGGTGGCCGACGTGCCGCTGGACGGGACGCTGGCGGCGGTGGAGGCGCTGGTGGAACCGCAGCTCACCGGCAAGGGGCTGCGCTACCGCTACCGCGGCGGCGACCCTTCCGTCACGGTGCGCGCGGACCGGGAGCGAATGGAGCAGGTGGTGCTCAACCTCCTTTCCAACGCCGTCAAGTTCACCGGTCCCGGCGGCGAGGTCGAGCTGTCGTGGGAGCGGGACGGCGGCAGCGCGCGCATCCACGTGCGCGACACCGGCCGCGGCATTCCGCCGGACAAGCTGGACGTGATCTTCGAGCCCTTCGTGCAGGTGGATCCCACCCTCACGCGCTCGGCCGAGGGCACCGGGCTGGGGCTGGCCATCAGCCGCGACCTGGCGCGCGCCATGAAGGGCGACATCACCGCCCGCAGCGCCCCCGGCGAGGGAAGCGTCTTCACCCTCACCCTGCCGCTGGGGGAGCCGGTGGCCGCGGCGCAGCGGGCGTAGGGCGTTCCGACGGGCATCCTGCCGCACGTTCCTC
>DASTNU010000734.1:0-4262 GCA_035720605.1 Longimicrobium sp.
CGCCGGCGAGCCGCCGGCGCTGGAGACCGGCGAGGTGATCGAGGACCTGCGGCTGCGCGACGCGGACCTGGCGGACGCGTCCGCCGCGGGGGTGCGGATGGAGCGGGTGGAGATGGAGCGTACCTCGCTCGCCCGCGCCAACCTGCCGCGCGCGGTGGTGCTGGACGCGCGCTTGACCGGGTGCGACCTGGCGGGGAGCCAGTGGGAGCGCGCGCACCTGGGGCGGGTGGAGATGGATGGATGCCGGCTCGTGGGCGCCGGGTTCGCGCGCGCCACGCTCAGCGACGTGCGCCTGCGCGAGGCGAACGGCGAGATGGCGCTCTTCATCTCCGCCACCTTCACCGCCGTGCGCTTCGAGCGGTGCAACCTGCGCGGCGCCTCGTTCGAGGGCGCGGACCTGCGCGGCGCCGTCTTTCGAGGCTGCGACCTGCGCAACGCGGACCTGCGCGGCTGCAAGCTCGACGGCACCGACCTGCGCGGCTCCACCATCGCCGGGCTGGCGCTGGGGACGGGCGGGGTGCGCGGGCTGGTCCTGGACCCCTCGCAGGCGCTGGACATCGTCGAGCAGCTGGGCGCGACGGTCAGGCCCCTGGAGGATGGGGAGGAGTGGTAATCTTCATACCGATTTCCCGAATCCCCCGTGCACTCGCTGGAAAAGCAGTTTCAGAGGACGCGGAGGCAAAGAGAGGGCGCAGAGAACCGCTGAAGTTCTCTGCGCCCTCTTTCTTCAGCTCTGCGTCCCCTGCGTCGAAACTGCTTTTCCTTGAACGCACAGAGGATTCAAGGAATCGGTATCAGTCCTCGATCATGTAGCCGATGCCGAAGGCGCCCTCGCCGGTGTGCGTGCCGAAGACGGGGGTGCCGGGCGCGGTCATCACGTCCACGTTGCCGTAGCGCTTGCGGATCTCCTCCGTCAGCGGCTCCAGCACCTCCGGCGCCGCCACGTGCATGATGCCGAAGCGCACCTTCTTCACCCCCTTCGGCACCTTCTTCTCCAGCGTGTCCAGCATCCGCGGCACCATGTTCTTGCGGCCGCGCACCTTGTCGATGGGCACCAGCTTTCCCGTCAGGTCCAGGTCCAGGATGGGCTTGATGTCCAGCAGGCTGCCCAGCCACGCCTGCCCGCGCCCGACCCGCCCCGACGCCAGCGCGCGCTCGAAGGTGTCCAGGATCACGAAGATGCCGGACTGCTGCCGGATGCGCTCCAGCTCCGCCATGATGCGCGGCGGCTCCCACCCCAGCTCGCCCAGCTCGCTGGCCTTGAGCGCCAGCAGCCCCTGCAGCAGCGAGCCGCCCCGGCTGTCGAACAGGTGCACGGGCACCTCGTCCGCACCCCGCTGCTTGGCCGCCGCCTGCGCGTTGGCGAAGGTGCCGGAGAGCGCGGAGGAAAGGAGGACGGCGATCACGTTCTCTCCCTCCTCCGCCGCGCGCCGGAACGCTTCCTGGAACGCCGCGGGCACGGGCTGCGAGGTGCTGGGGTGGGCGCCCTGCTTGAGCTGCTCCACGAACTCCTCGGCGGTGATGTCGATGCGGTCGCGCAGCACCCGGTCCTCGAAGAGCAGGTTCAGCGGCACCAGGTGCATGCCGTGCGCGCGCACCACCTCTTCCGGCAGGTCGCAGGCGGTGTCGGTGACCACGCTGACGGGGCGGCGCGCCAGCGTCATGTGCCCGGCCGCCGCGCGCTCCGCCACGGCGTGCTGCGCCTGCATGTCCTCCGCCTTGTGGCTGGCCAGCCGGCCGAAGCCCCGCAGGAAGGTGAACACCTCCTCCGGCTCGTCGGTGTGCACGTGCACCTTCAGCATGTCGCCGCTGCGGATGACCACCAGCGAGTCGCCGCGCTCGCGCAGCCAGGCGCGCACCACCTCCTGCTCCGGCAGCGCCTTGCCGCGCACCAGCGCCTCGGTGCAGAAGCGGTACTGCTCCTCCGGCACGTACTCCGCCTGCGCCGCGGCGAAGAACTCGGGACCCGGCTCGTACTCCGGCGTCTCGTCCAGCGCCACCAGCGGGTCGCCGCTCAGGTAGCCCGCGATCCCCTCCAGGATGTGGACGAAGCCCTTGGCCCCCGCGTCCACCACGCCGCGTGTCTTGAGCACCGGCAGCAGCTCCGGCGTGTTGGCCAGCGCCTCGCGCGCCTTCACCAGCAGCCGCTCGAACAGCACCACGAAGTCCGAGTGCTGCAGCCGCTCCGCCTCGTCGGCCACGGCGCGCATGATGGTGATCATCGTCCCCTCGACCGGCTTTTCGAGGGCCCGGTAGACGTGCTCCGTGGCCGTGCGCAGCGCCTCCCCGAACTCCCCCACCCCCAGCCGCGTCCGCTCGCCCACCGCGTCGGCGAAGCCCAGCAGGAAGTGCGAGAGGATCATCCCGCAGTTGCCGCGGGCGCCCATGATCCCCGCGTCGGCGGCGGCGCGCGCCACCGTGCCCACGCCGGTGTCGGTGTTGCGGCGCAGGTGGTCGGCGATGGAGCCGACGGTGAGCGCCAGGTTGGTCCCCGTGTCGCCGTCGGGGACGGGGAACACGTTGATGCGGTTGAGGTCCGCACGGTGCCGCTGCACGTACTCGGAGGCGGTGATCAGCGCGCCCCGCAGGCCGGTGCCGTCCAGGTGTGTTGGATTCATCGGAAAACAGTACCTTCCGGGGGCGCGGCGGGCGAGGTCGGGAACGCCGGCCGCGAGGGTCCGGGGCCGCGGCGCCGCGGCGTCCCGTCCGTACGGGCGGCCGCGGCGCGGGGGTGAGATGAACCCGCAACCTGCGGCCACGGCAGGGCACATGCAAGGGGCGGGCAAGAACGTTTGCGCAACGTCCCTCTCGCGCGAAGGGCGCTGGCGCGGCAACTTCTCCGGGCCCGCTCCACCGCCATCCATCTCCATCCCGAGCCAGCGATGCCGCAGCAGCACTTCATCGGCGCCCACACCGTGGACAACGGCGGCCTGCACATGACCGCGCTGCGCGCCGGCAGCGCGGGAATGCGGGCGCTGCAGTGCTTCACCGCCATCCCCCGCTTCTACGGCGACAAGTCCACCATCAACCCCGCGCGGGTGGACCGCTTTCAGAAGGCGCTCCGCGAGGTGAGGATCAAGCCGGAGCACGTGGTGGTCCACGCGGCGTACGTGCTGAGCGTGGCCACGGCGGAGCCGGAGAAGTGGGAGCGCGCCGCCGCCGGGCTGGCCAAGGAGATGGAGCGCTCCAACACGCTGGGCGTCGGCGCCGTCTGCTTCCATCCCGGCTCGGCGACGGACGGCGACCCGAAGGCCGCCGCGAAGCGCGTGGCGAAGGCCATCACCCAGGCGCTGAGGCAGCGAGATGGAACCACGCGGCTGCTGGTCGAGAACACGGCCGGGGCGGGGAAGACGATCGGGCGGACGGCCGAGGAGGTGGCCGACATCCTGCGCCACGTGCCGGACGAGCTGCGGGAGCGGACGGGGTACGGGCTGGACACCTGCCACCTGTTCGCCAGCGGCTGGGCCATCCACGAGTCGCAGGCCCGGCAGAGGGAGGTGCTGGACGAGTGGGAGCAGACCATCGGCGAGCGGCCGGGCTTCTTTCACCTGAACGACAGCGAGGGCGCCTTCGCCAGCAACCGCGACCGCCACGTGCTGCTGGGCGACGGGGGGATCGGCGCGGAGCCGTTCCGCTGGCTGCTGGCGGACCCGCGCAGCCACGGCGTTCCCCTCATCCTGGAAACGCCGCAGCAGAACTACGAGATCGCGGACGACGATCCGTCCGCCGACCCGTACGACGTGCGGATGATGGAGCTGCTGACCCGTTTCTCACAGGAGGGATGAGGATGCGATGGCTCCCCGGCGTCGCCGCGGCGGCGCTGCTGGCTTCGTGCATCGTCGTGGAGGTGCCGGTGGACGACGGCCGCCGCGCCGCGGATCCACCCGCCGCCCCGCCGCCCGTGGCGTCCGCGCCCGGCTCCGGCGACCGCAGGCTGGTGGAGCAGATGGCCGGCGCCGTCAACGCGCACCGGCGCTCGGTCCGCTGCCCGGAGCTGGTGTGGATGCAGGCGGTGGCCAACGCGGCGCAGGGGCACAGCCTGGACATGGCGCGCCGCAACTACTTCAACCACACCTCGCCGGAGGGGCTGGGACCGGCGGACCGGCTGCGCGCGCACGGCGTGGACTACCGCGCCATGGGCGAGAACATCGCCCAGCACCCGGGCACCCCACGCGAGGTGCTCGCCGGCTGGCTGGCCAGCCCCGGCCACCGGCAGAACCTGGAGCGGTGCGGCTACACGCACCACGGCATCGGCCTGCGCG
>DASTNU010000735.1:0-2033 GCA_035720605.1 Longimicrobium sp.
TTGGGGGAGGGGTCGCCGCCGAGCCGCGAGGAACGAGCGGCGCAGGCGGCGGGGGAGAGGGCCTCCCGGCGCAGCCGGGAGCCTCAGCCCTGCCCCGACCCCGCCACCGCGCCCATCACTCCATCACTCCATCACTCCATCTCCATCACCGCCTCACGCCAGCTCCAGCGCCTCTTCCTCGCTCATCGCCTCCACGGCGGCGAGCACGGCGTCCTCGATCTCCTGCGCCAGCAGGGCGATGGTGGGGGCGCGGAAGATGGCGTCCACCTTCAGCTCCACCCCGAACTGCAGCCGCAGCCGCCCGATCACCCGCGTCCCCAGCAGCGAGTGCCCGCCCAGCTCGAAGAAGTCGTCCTCCACTCCCACCCGCTCCAGCCCCAGCATCTCCCGCCACACCGCGGCGACCGCTTCCTCCAGCTCGTTGCGCGGCTCCACGTACGCCGTGCGCAGGTGCGCGCGACCGTGCGCGGCGCCGTCCGCGTCTTCGGGGGATGCGAGCACCTCCACTGTGGAGACCGGCAGCTCGATGACCGCGGACGCCCCGCCGCGCGGCGCCTCCAGGTAGTAGCGGCGGCGCTCGAACGGGTAGGTCGGGAGCGGGATGCGGCGGCCGCCGCGGCCCGTCGCGTACGCGCGCCAGTCGACCGACACGCCCTCGCTCCACGCACGGCCCACGGCGTCCGCGAGCGCGCGGGTGTCGGCGCCGGCGTCGCGCGGGTGCGGCAGCGAGGCGACCACGGCGTGCGCGCCGCCCCGCGGCACCAGCGTCCCCAGCGTCCGGCCCGGGCCCACCTCCAGCAGCACGGTGTCCACCGCCGACTGCAGCAGCGCCTCCACACCCGCGGCGAAGCGGACCGGGTGGCGGAGCTGGCGCGCCCAGTAGTCCGCGTCCGTCGCTTCCTCCGCGGTGATCCACGTCCCCGTCAGGCCGCTGACGTATGGCAGCTCCGGCGCGCGCGGGCCGGCGCGCCTCACCAGCTCGCGGAACGGGTCAAGGATCGGGTCCATCATCGCCGAGTGGAACGCGTGCGAGGTGTGCAGCCGCCGCACCTCCACGCCCTCCCCCCGCAGCGCCTCCTCGAGCGCCCCCACGGACTCGATCGGACCGGAGACGGTGCAGGCGTCCACGCCGTTCACCGCCGCCAGGGAGACGCCGGCGGGAAGCCGCGGCAGCAGCTCCGCCTCGGACAGCTGCACGCCGAGCATGGCGCCCGCGGGGAGCGACTGCATCAGCCGCCCGCGCGCGGCGACCAGGCGCAGCGCGTCCTCCAGCCCGAAGACGCCGGCCAGGCACGCGGCCACGAGCTCGCCCACGCTGTGGCCCAGCATCGCCTCCGGACGCACGCCCCAGCTCATCCACAGCTGCGCCAGCGCGTACTCCACCGCGAACAGCGCCGGCTGCGTGACCGCCGTCTGCCCCAGCCGCGCCGCCGCCCCGTCCTCCGCGCCCTCCGGCGGATACAGTACGTCGCGCAGGTCGATCTTCAGCTCCGGGCGCAGGAGCTCCGCGCAGCGGTCCAGCGCCTCGCGGAAGACCGGCTCCGTGGCATAGACGCCCGCCGCCATCCGCACGTGCTGCGCGCCCTGGCCGGGGAAGAGGAAGGCGACGGGCCTACCCTCCCCTACCCTGATCCCGCTCGCCGCGCGCAGGCCCTCCACCGCCTCGGCGGCGGAGGCGGCGGGGACCGCGGTCCGCCAGTCGAACGGGGTGCGGCCGGCCTGCAGGGTGAAGGCGGCGTCCGCGAGGTCGGTGGATGGATTCGCCTCCAGGAAGTCCGCCAGGTTGCGCCGCGCCGTGGCCAGCGCCGTTTCCGTCTTCGCGGAAAGGACGATCAGCTGCTCCGGCCGCGGCTCGCCCTCGCGGGCAGGGCGGCGAGGCGGCTCCTCGATCACCGCGTGCGCGTTGGTGCCGCCGATGCCGAAGGAGCTGACGCCCGCCCGGCGCACCCCCCGGTCCGGCCGCCATTCGCGCAGGCGGTCGTTGACCCGGAAGGGGCTCGCCTCCAGGTCGAGGGCCGGGTTGGGGTTCTCGA
>DASTNU010000736.1:0-10101 GCA_035720605.1 Longimicrobium sp.
GTCGCGGTCGCTGTAGCCCAGGTTCAGCAGGATGTTGTAGTGGTCGTACGCGTCGCTCACCCCGCGGATGCGCAGCCCCTTCTCCATCGGCAGCAGCCGCGTGGTGGTGTAGGGCGAGACCACGCCGAAGGGACGGTGCGCCTGCCCGGCCCAGATCTGCAGCGCCGGGTCCAGCGTAAAGCGCACGTACACGTCCTTGAGCGACACCCGGTTGCCGGCGAAGTCCGGCTGGATGCGCCCGCTCACCACGCGGTTCAGCTGCAGGTTGGCCTCCAGCCGCACCCGGCGCAGCTCCATCTGCGTCTCCGGCTCGTCCTCCACCGAGGTCGTGTTGAAGATGGTCTGCACCCGCCCGCCGAAGGTGATGCGGGCGCTGGAGTCCGGGGTGGCCACGACGAAGCCCTGCCCCCGGGCCGGCGCGGCCACGGCCAGGAGCAGGGCGAATGTAACGGCGAAAATGCGAGTCGGGATCGGCTGCATCGGCAGTGTTCGCTCGGGTTGAGTCTCGACGATGCCACCGCGAGGCCGCGGCGGATGCGCGAGAATACCGCGAACAAACTACCGAATCATCCCCAACCCGTCACATCTGCGTAACAAGCAACGGAGCCGTCACGGCGAATGTCACGAGGGGAAAGTGGGCAGGGCTCGATCCGGAGCGTGGCGAAGGGGGGCCCCTCCCCCCGGCCCCCTCCCCGCTCGTTCCTCGCGGAGAGGGGGAGAACTGACCCTATTCCCTATTCCCTATTCCCTATTCCCTCGCCTCCGGCTCCTCCGGCACGGGCAGGGTAAAGCGAATCGTGGTGCCGCGGCCCAGCTCGCTCTGTGCCTGCACGCGGCCGCCGTGCCCCTCCACCAGGTGCTTGACGATGGCCAGCCCCAGCCCCGTGCCCCCCTCCTCGCGCGAGCGGGCCGCGTCCGCGCGGTAGAAGCGCTCGAAGATGCGCGGCAGGTGAATGGCCGATATGCCGGCCCCGTTGTCGCTCACCGCGATCTGCACCCACGCCTGGCCGCCGCCGTCGCCCGCGGAGGCGTCGCCGGAGGGCGAGGGGACGGCGGCGGCGCCCAGCTCCACCCGCCCGTCCTGCCCCACGTAGCGCAGCGAGTTGCCGAACAGGTTGGTGAAGATCTGCCTCAGCGCGCTGGGGTCCGCCTGCACGTACTCGCACTCGTGCGGCACCGCCACCTCCAGCCGCACCCCCCTGGCGTCCGCCGCCGCCTGCAGCGGCCCCCACGCCTCGCGCGCCACGTCGGGGACGGAGACGATCTCCGGCTCCACCCGCCAGCCGCCGGTCTCGATGCGCGACAGGTCCAGCAGGTCGTCGATGATGCGCTGCAGCCGGTCGGCGTTGGCCTTGACCGTCTGCGTGAACTGTGCGCGCAGGTCGGGGGGGAGGTTGGGATCGAGCAGCGTCTCCGCGAAGCCGCGGATGGCGGTGAGGGGAGTCTTGAGCTCGTGCGAGGCGTTGGCCACGAAGTCGCGCCGCACGTCCTCCAGCCGCCGCAGCGCGGAAACGTCCAGGAACACCATCACCGCGCCGCCGCTGGGGAGCGGCTGCGCCGTGGCCAGCAGGTGCCGCCCGTCCTGCATGAGCTCCGTGGGCGGAACCGGTCCGCCGTCCAGCGCGGCCTTCACCAGGTGCAGGAAAGGCTGCCGCCGCGTCACCTCCTGCGGGGAAAGGCCGCGCGGGTCGCCGCTCAGGGAGAAGATGCGGCGGGCGGCGGGGTTGGCGCGGCGGACGAGGCCGCGCGGGTCCACCGCGATCACCGCCTCGTCCATGGTGTCGATGAGCGCCTGCATCTCCGCGCGCTCGCCCTCCAGCTGCCCCAGCCGCCGCTGCAGCTCGCCGGCGAGGGTGTCCAGCGCGTCCGCCAGCTCGCCCACCTCGTCGCGCTCGCGGGTGCGGGCGCGGCGGGTCAGGTCGCCGGCGGCCATGGCGCGCGCCACGTCCACCAGCTGGCGCAGCGGCCTGGTGACCGCGATGCTGAACCCCAGCGACAGCAGCCCCGCCAGCAGCATCGCCGCCACGCCGACGGTGAAGATGCCGCGCTGCACCCGCCGCACGGTGGCGTACACCTCGCGCAGCGGCACCGCCAGGCGGATGACCCGCCCCTGCGAGGCGGGCACGGCCATGTACAGCTCCTCGGAGCCCACGCTGGCGCTCACCCGCACCGCGCGCCCCACCCGCCCGGCCAGCGCCTCCCTCACCTCCGGCCGGTTGCCGTGGTTCTCCAGCCGCGCGAGCCCCGCGTCCGGCACCTCCGAGTCGCCGATCACGCGCCCGCCGCGGTCGATGAGCGTCACGCGCCGGTCCGCCACGTCGCCCAGCCAGTCGGTCAGGGAGTCCGGCGGGGCGGTGCGATGGCTTTCGTAGAGCGAGCGGGCCAGCAGCAGCTCCCGCCGCAGGTCCGCCGCCTGGCGTTCGATCATCTGCCGCCGCAGCACGTCGCCCACCCCCAGCGTGATCGCCACCACCATGGCGGTGATCACGGCAAGGTAGGTGAAGAAGAGCTTCTGGTCGGCGCGAAAGTGCATCGGAGGAAGTGCGTGAGTGCGTGAGTGCGTGAGGGTTGTGCGCAGTCCCAGCCTGAGCGAGTAAACTCGCCGCAACGAAAGCGGAAAGCCCCGCAAACTACGCGGGGCTTCAACTGCGGGACAGACTGGAGGGTGCAGTCCGCGCAGGCGGACTTCGTGAATTGCCAGCAGCGGTTTCAACCGCCGGACGCGGGATCCGCCCCCCGCACCCACTCCCGCCCCCACCAGCTCATGTTAGTGCGTGAGTGCGTGAGTGCGTGAGGGTTGTGCGCAGTCCCAGCCTGAGCGAGTGAACTCGCCGCGCCGCCGCAACAACTGCGGAAAGCCCCGTAAACTGCGCGGGGCTTCAACTGCGGGACAGACTGGAGGGTGCAGTCCGCGCAGGCGGACTTCGTGAATTGCCAGCAGCGGTTTCAACCGCCGGACGCGAGATCCGCCCACCACACCCACTCCCGCCCCCACCAACTCACGCACTAACGCACTCACGCACTCACGCACTATCTGGGAGGCTCCGTGCGGAAACGGTAGCCGAACCCGCGCACGGTCTCGATCCAGTCCGCCTGTTCGGCCAGCTTGCCGCGCAGCCGCTGCACGTGCATGTCCACCGTGCGCGTGGCGATGTTCGCCGTCACCTCCCACACCGCCTCCAGCAGCTGCCGTCGGCTCTGCACCCGGCCGCGCCGTTCCATCAACGTCATCAGCAGGCGGTACTCGGTGGGCGTCAGGTCCAGCTCGCGGCCGTCCACCTGCGCGCGGGCCGCCTCCGCATCCACGGAAAACGGCCCCACCCGCACCACCTTGCCCCCCTTCCCCGCCGGCGGCGCCTGCTGCACCCGCCGCAGCACCGCCCCCACGCGCAGGATGAGCTCCTGCGGGCTGAACGGCTTGCTCACGTAGTCGTCCGCCCCCAGCCGCAGCCCGGCGATGCGGTCCTGCTCCTCCTTGCGCGCCGTCAGCAGGATGACCGGGATCTCCTGCGTCTCCGGGCGGCGGCGCAGCTCCTCCAGCACCGCCAGGCCGGACATCCCCGGCAGCATCAGGTCCAGCACGATCAGGTCCGGCCGCTCGATCTCCGCGGCGCGGATGGCCTCCGGGCCGCTGGAGGCGGTGCGGACGCGGTACGACTCGCGGGCAAGGTGGTAGGCGACCAGCGCGGAGATGTCCGGCTCGTCGTCTACCACCAGGATGTGGGCGCTCATTCGGCTCGTGGTCGCGGGCGGCACTCTGTCGGCGGCGGCACCGATCAGCCCGGTGAAGACGCCGGAAGAATGCGGGTGCGCAGAAGCGCTCGGCAAGGTTCCACCTCCTCGGCGGATCTGGGGTTCCGTGGATTGCGCTTCTGGATGGTACGCCGGGGCTGTAACGCCCGGGTAACGGATCGGGCCGCAAAGCGAAACTTGTAACGGCCTCGACAGAAGCGATCCCCCAAAACTCCTGGAGGAGGTCGGGAAGGCCGACGGATGCGGGCGCCGACAGGCATCTCACTGCGCCCGCGAGGGGCCTCCTCCTCCCGACCCTCTCCCCCGCTCGTTCCCCGCGTGAGAGGGGGAGATGGGAGGATCGATCGCCGTGGGCCGGGATCTGCCCCCCCGCCTCGCAAAATGTTTGGTTGCAGCGGGGAGCCGGCATAGCGCACTTTGCGTGGCGGACCGGGTGCACGCGTCTCGCGCTCCTCCACGCGGAGGTTTCAATGTCACGCTTCCTTTCCACGCTGCTGGTCGTCTTCCTGGCGGGCTGCGCCACGCTCCGCCCGTTCCGGCGAGAAGACCCTCCCACCGGCGGGGGCATCCCGATCGGTCCCCCCGCGATCGTGCTGCAGGTTTCCGTCGATGAGCGCGTCGTGGATCGCCTGCTCGAGACGGTCCGCTGCACGGAGCAGCAGGCCTCGTTCGCGGACCCCGACAACCCCTCGCGCCAGATCCAGTTCCGCTACCACCTGATCTCCACCAGGGGCGACTCGGCCCAGGTGGACTTCACCGGCCCCGACGGCATCAAACGCCGGGTGACGGTCAGACGCGGGCAGTTCGCCGACACGGAGATCCGCGTCGACGGACGCCGCATCCTCGTGCAGATCAGGTAACGATCCTCCTCCCCTCCGGGGCGGCACCCGGCCCGCCCGACCCCGGGAAACGGCCCCTCGGGAACGCCGTCGAGACACCGAAAAGACTCCTGGAAGCTCTACACCCCCTCCCGCGCCGTTTGCGGGAGGGGGTGTACGAGTCTCGGACGAGGCCGGAGGCGGACCCCTTCCGGCCCCTACCCCACCATCCGTGCCGGCCAAGGCTCCTCGTCCTCCTCGTCCGCGTCGTCCGTCTCGTGGCCGGCCTCCGTCCCGGGATCGGCGCCGGGGAGCCCGTCGTCCGCGGATTCGTCGCGCGCCTCGTCGTCGATCGTGTCCTCGCCGGGGCGCCCGGCAACCGGGGCGCCGTCGGCAGCCCGGGCGCGCGGATCGACATCCTCCGGGCCGACCTCATCCACAGCGTCCTCCTCCGCGGCGTCTTCCGCCGGGCTGGGATGCGGGGTGACGGCGGGGAGCAGGGGCTCGTCGGCGGGGGTCGGAAAAGGCAGGCTCTCGGTGACGGAAAGGGTGCGCACGTCCAGCTTGGGCGGCAGCACCAGGCGGAAGGTGCTCCCCTCGCCGATCGTGCTCTCCACCGTCAGCGATCCGCCCAGCAGCACCGCCAGCCGCCGCGAGATCGGCAGCCCCAGCCCCGTCCCCATCTGCTGGTCCGGGTGCGCCAGCTGCACGAACTCGTCGAAGATGCGCTCCAGGTTCTCCGGCTCGATCCCCCGCCCCTGGTCGCGGACGTCCACCTCCACCCCGCCCTCCTCCGTGGCGCGGCACGCCACCGTGATCGGCTTTCCCTCGCCGAACTTGATGGCGTTGGAGAGCAGGTTCAGCACGATCTGCCGCACCCGGCGCGGATCGGTGGTCACCGTCACCGCGTCCTCCGCCTGCAGCGTGAGCTCCGAGCCGTGCTCGTCCGCGAGCGGGCGCACGGTGACGAACAGGTCCTGCACCACGTCGGGGAAGACGGCGCTCTGCACCTCCAGGTCGATCTTTCCCGCCTCGATCTTGGAAAGGTCCAGGATGTCGTTCACCAGCTCCAGCAGGTGCTTGGCCGCCTGGTTGGCCCGCTCGATCCCCCTCGCCTGCTGCTCGTTCAGCGGGCCGTAGATGTTGTCCAGCAGGAGCGCGCTGTAGCCCAGGATGGCGTTGATGGGGGTGCGCAGCTCGTGGCTCATGGAGGCGTAGAAGCGGCTGCGCGAGGCCATGGCGTTCTCCAGCTCCCGCTGCCGCGCCTGCAGCTGCGCGTTCACCGACTGCAGCTCGCTGGAGGTGCGCTCCAGGTGCTCCACCGCGTTGCGGAGGTTCTCCTCCGCCCGCTTGCGCTCCGACACGTCGCGCCCGATGACGGTGAACACGCGCTCGCTGTCCAGCTGCAGGCAGGAGACGGAGGCCTCCAGCGGAAAGATCTCGCCGGTCGCGCGCAGCCCGGTGAGCGCGTGCTCGCGGGGCGGGATGTCGGGCTCGCCGACGCCCTTGCCCGACGCCACCGATACCGCCCGCTCGGCGGCGGCCGAGCACATCTCCTCCAGCGGCTGCCCCCGGAACTCCGGCGCCAGCAGCTCGTCCACCGGCCGGCCCAGCGCCCGGGAGGCGGCAACACCGAAGGTGCGCTCCGCCGCCGCGTTGAAGAGCGAGATGCGGCGGTCGTCGCCAAAGGTGATGATGGCCTCCAGCGCCGAGTCCACGATCTCCCCCGTCCGCGCCTCGCTTTCCGAGAGCTGGGCGCGGTGCTGCAGCTCCAGCGCGCGCACCTCGCTTTCGCGCAGCCGCGCCTCCTGCTCCTTGAGCTGCTCCGTCTTGAGGTACAGGTCGACGAAGACGGCGACCTTGCTGCGCAGCACGTCGGGGTTGAAGGGCTTGAACATGTAGTCCACCGCCCCCACCTCGTACCCCGCGTACACGAACTGCTCGTCCTTGCTGATGGCGGTGAGGAAGATGATGGGGGTAAGGCTGCTGCGCTCGCGGCTCTTGATGGTCTGCGCCGTCTCGAAGCCGTTCATCCCCGGCATCTGCACGTCCAGCAGGATGACGGCGAAGTCGTGCAGCAGCACCTGGCGCAGCGCCTCTTCGCCGGAGTTGGCGCGCACCAGCCCGTGGCCCAGCGGCTCCAGGATGGCCTCCAGCGCCATCAGGTTCTCGGGCCGGTCGTCCACCATCAGGATGCGGGCCCGGCGCGCCAGCTCGGCCGTCATGCGGGCACCGCCTTGCAACCCGGGATCCGGCGGCCGCGGATGGCCGCCAGGTGGGCGCCGATCTCCTCCAGCGGCAGCACGCAGGCCTCGGGGACCGCCTTGAGGGCGGAGCGCGGCATCACCCGCACCTCGGCCGCCTCGGGGTCCTGCACCACCGCGTGCCCCCCCGCGTCGGCGATGCGGCGCAGCCCGCGCGCCCCGTCGGCGTTGGCGCCGGTGAGGACGACGCCGATCACGTCCATCCCGTACGCGTCGGAGGCGGACTCGAACATCACGTCGATGGAGGGGCGGCTGTAGCGCACCGGCTCGTCGGTGGTGAGCGAGAAGAAGCCGTCGTCCAGCAGCAGGTGGTAGTCGGGCGGCCCCACCCACACCCCGGGGCAGATCTCCTGCTTGTCGTTCACCTCCGCCACCGGCAGCCCGGAGCACTCCTGCAGCAGCTCGCACAGCAGCTCCGACTCCTTGGCCCGGTGCTGCACGATGACCACGGGGAGCTCGAAGTCCGCCGGGAGCGCGGCCACGATGGTGCGCAGGGCGTGCAGCCCCCCGGCGGAGGCGCCCATCACCACCACCCGGTAGCCGGGCGCCACCTGCTCGGCGCTCACGCCAGCCTCCGGAAGATCTTCTCGCGAGGGTCCAGCACCTCGTACTTGTCCTCGAAGTCGGTGAAGCGCAGCGTCTCCTTGCTTCCCAGCGCCAGGATCCCGAAGCGGCCCAGGCTGTCGTAGAACAGGCGGTGCACCCGGTTCTGCAGCTTGCGGTCGAAGTAGATCATCACGTTGCGGCACACCACCACGTTGAACTCGGCGAACGAGCCGTCCGTGACCAGGTTGTGCTGCGAGAACACCACGTTGCGCGTGAGCGAGGTGTTGAACAGCGCGCCGTCGTACATGGCCGTGTAGTACTCGCTGAACGACCGCGTCCCTCCCGCGCGCAGGTAGTTCTGCGTGTACTCCTGCATCTTGTCCAGCGGAAAGATGCCGGCCCGGGCGCGCTGCAGCACCACCTCGTTGATGTCGGTGGCGTAGATGCGGGCCCGCTCGTACAGCCCCTCCTCCTCCAGCAGGATGGCCATGGAGTACACCTCCTCGCCGGTGGAGCACCCGGCGTGCCATACCCGGATGAACGGGTAGGTGCGCAGCAGCGGCACCACCTTTTCCCGGAACCCGGCGTAGAAGCCCGGGTCGCGGAACATGGCGGTGACGTTGATGGAAAGGTCCAGCAGCAGCTTCTCCATGGTGGCCGGGTCGTGCAGCACCCGGTCCTGCAGCTGGCTCACGCTGCGCAGCCCCTCCTGCTGAATGCGCTTCCACACGCGGCGCTTGAGCGACGAGTACGCGTAGCTGCGAAAGTCGAAGCCGAAGTGCCGGTACACCCCTTCCAGCAGCAGCTCGATCTCGATCCGTTCCAGGTCCCGGTCGTACGCGGCCGGCGTGTCCGGCAGTTCAACCCTGGCCTCGGCCACAGTGCGTCCCGGCGTTGCGGTGTGTCGTGGGCGGCTGGGCTGCGCTGCATGGCAAAGTGCGTGCGAGGCAACGAAGTAGGGAATCGGGAACAGCGAACGGGGGACCGCCTGCCCGGCTCCGCGGCACCCCTCCGGGCACCCCCTCCGGGCTCGCAACACTCGCCCACCTCCCCCAAAAAACCCTGGGGAAGGTTGGCGGGGCCGACGCTCCGGGATGCGGCGACGGGCATCTCGCTGCGCCCGCGGGGGCCCCTCCCCCGGCCCCCTCCCCGCTCGTTCCTCGCGGAGGGGGGGAGAACTGCAACCGCGAACGGCGTCGCGCTTCGCGCGGACCCCTCACCCCCGGCCCCTCTCCCGCAAACTGCGCGGGAGAGGGGAGTGGTTCGTCGCGCAGGCCAGCTTTCCACCACCCCGACCTTTGTCATCCTGGGGGGGAGGCGCCGCGCCTGACCCTCAACCTGCAACCGACTTTAGCGCCGGCCGAAGGATCTGCTTTCCCAACCTGGGAGTCTGCTCCCGCGCGCAGATCCGTCCCACGCCACCCCTCCCCCGAAGTTGGGGGAGGGGTCGCCCGCCGTCGCGAGGAACGAGCGAAAGGCCGGGCGGGGGAGAGGGCCCCCGCGGACGCAGCGAGAAGCCCGTCCCGTCCCCTGCTCCCCGTTCCCTGTTCCCTGTTCCCTGTTCCCTATTCCCTATTCCCTATTCCCTGTTCCCTATTTGTACAGCCAGACCCGCATCAGCGACAGCAGCTGGTCCACGTCCACCGGCTTGGTGATGTAGTCCGACGCGCCGCTGGCGATGGACTTCTCGCGGTCGCCCTTCATGGCCTTGGCCGTGAGCGAGATGATGGGGAGCTGCGCGAACTGCGGGATGTCGCGGATGGCCCGCGTGGTCTCGTAGCCGTCCATCTCCGGCATCATCACGTCCATCAGCACCAGGTTCACGTCCGGCTGCTCCTGCAGCAGCCGCACGGCGTCGCGGCCGTTCTCCGCGAAGACGACGTGCATCCCCTGCTGCTCCAGCACCGAGGTGAGGGAGAAGATGTTCCGGACGTCGTCGTCCACGATCATGATCTTCTTGCCCTCGAACACGCTGTCGCTCTTGTGCAGCTGCTCCAGCAGCCGGCGCTTGTCCTCCGGCAGGCTGCTCTCCACCCGGTGCAGGAAGAGCGCGGTCTCGTCCAGCAGCCGCTCCGGGCTCTTGGCGTCCTTGATGATGATGGTCTCGGCGTAGCGCCGCAGCCGCGTCTCCTCCGCCTGCGACAGGTCCTTGCCCGTGTAGATGATGATGGGCAGGTCCTGCATCTCGGGCGTGCTCTTCACGCGCTCCAGCAGGTTGTAGCCGTCCTCGCCGCTGAGCCCCAGGTCCAGCACCATGCAGTCGAACCGGGTCTCGCGCAGCCGGTCCATGGCCTCCTCGGCGCTCCCCACGGCGGTGATCTCCACGTCGCCCTCGCCGATGAGCTCGATGATGCTCTGGCGCTGGGTGGGATCGTCCTCCACCACCAGCAGCCGCTTGACCCCTTCCTCCAGGAAGGTGCTGATGCGGTCGAAGGCGCCGTCCAGGGCCTCCTTGCTGATGGGCTTCTCCAGGTAGTTCACCGCGCCCTGGCGCAGGCCGCGCTGCCGCTGCCCCACGCCGGACAGGATGTGCACGGGGATGTGGCGCGTCTCCGGGGCGTGCTTCAGCCGGTCCAGCACCGTCCACCCGTCGATCCCCGGCAGGTCGATGTCCAGGGTGATGGCGTCGGGGTGGAAGTCGCGCACCAGCTCCAGCCCGCCCTCGCCGTCCAGCGCCACCAGCCCCTTGAAGGTCTTCTCGCGCGCCATGTCGAGCAGGA
>DASTNU010000737.1:0-3000 GCA_035720605.1 Longimicrobium sp.
GTGTCCAGGCGCTCAGCACTTCATCAACAGCAATGGCTGATGGCGTACAACACCGCCAGCCCGTACGCCACGACGATCCCCAGCACGACCCCTCCGGCCGTGGCCCAGCCGTCGTGCACGGCGGGCTCATAGACGAGCACCTGATCGCGGTGCAACGCCACGCGCTGGCTCGGTCCCGGGAAGAAGCCGTACGCTTCCGGGTCGCCCGCGCGCCAGCCGATCACGCTGTCCGCCGTGACCTGCACGTTCCGCAGCACGACCATCATCCCGGTCTCTCGCGGGGTGACGCGCACGGCGCCGACCGAGACCGGCGCTTCTTCCGGCTGCGGCAACGTGCGCACGCGGAATCGCGTGCACCCCGAAAAGACGATCAGCAGCAGGACGACGGACAGGCGCATGATGGTTTTCATCGGCTCACCAGGGCAGGATGACGTGGATTCCTCGGGGGCGATGCGGGTCGAGCGTCACGTGCAGCGTCACGCCGTCGCGGCCGGGGCCGCGATGCCCACCCGTGCGGCGACGGCCTCCGCGATCTCGCGCAGGACGACGGCGGCGGGGGACTCGGGCTGGCCGATGACGATGGGGACGCCCTGGTCGCCGCCTTCGCGCACGGGGATCTCCAGCGGAATCTCGCCCAGGAACTCCACGCCGGTCTGCTCCGCCAGCCGCCGGCCGCCCGCGCGCCCGAAGATCTCGTAGCGCTGGCCGCAGCAGGGGCACACGAAGCCGCTCATGTTCTCCACCACGCCCAGCACGCGGGTGTTGGTGCGCTCGAACATCTTGATGCCGCGCAGCACGTCGCCCGTCGACACGTCCTGCGGGGTGGTCACCATCACCACGCCGTCCAGGCGGATGGTCTGCACCAGCGAGAGCTGCGCGTCGCCGGTGCCGGGCGGCATGTCCACCACCAGCACGTCCAGCTCGCCCCACTCCACCTCGCCCAGGAACTGCTTCAGGATGCCGGCGATCATCGGCCCGCGCATGATGGCGGGCTGCTGGTCCTCCAGCAGGAACCCCAGGCTCATCAGCCGCACGCCGTACGCGTCCAGCGGCTCCATCTTCTCCTGGCCGCGCGCGCCCACCACCTGCGGCTTGCGCCGCTCGCCGAACATCATGGGCACGTTGGGGCCGTAGATGTCCGCATCCAGCAGCCCCACCCGGCGCCCGGTCTGCGCCAGGGAGACGGCCAGGTTCACCGCGACGGTGCTCTTGCCCACCCCGCCCTTGCCGGAGCTGACGGCGACGATGTGCCGCACGCCGGGTGCCAGGTTGGGGTTCGGCGTGGGCGCGGGGACGTTGCCGGCGCGCAGCGCCTGCTTCTTGGTCTGCGGGGCGCCCGCGGAGGGAAGGGAGATGTCGATCTTCACCTTCTGCACGCCCTCCACCTTCTCGGCGGCGCCGCGCGCCAGGCGAACGAGGGTGCCGGGATCGTCCGCCTGCAGGGCGAAGCGAAAGCGGACGGTGCCGTCCTCCAGCACGTCCAGGTCGCGGACGCGGCCGGAGGAGACGATGTCCTCTCCGGACGCGGGGTGCACCACGGTGGTCAGCGCGGCGGCGACGCGGCGAAGGACGGCGTCGCGCTCGGTCGGGTTCATGTATGACGGCAGTGCGTGAGTACGTAAGTGCGTGAGTGCGTGAGTCGTCCCGCACCCCGGGCCCCTGGATGATACACCGAAACAGGCGGCGGGGCGAGCGGCGGGGCTCGAAGACCGGCGCACGGCATCCGCGCCGGGTGGATGCATCCGCGGCTGGAACGGCGGGAAGCCCCGCAGACTGCGCGGGGCTGTTTCGCGCGATTGACGTGACCGGTGGCCGGCGATAGCATCGTGCCCCCGCCGATCCACGGGCATGCGATGGGCGGTTCAAGGCTGGTGCCGATCTTTAAGGAGAGCCCGTTGCCTCGCGTTTCTTGGGGATTGATCACGGCCGCCGCTTCGATGCTGGCGGCCTGCCACGGCGTGCATCCATCGCCACGGCCAGCCGTTGCGCCGTCAGCCGTCGCCGACTCGCTGCCGCCCGGCCTGCGCGAGGGTGCGCACGAGGTGGTGATCGACGGCGTCAGGCTGTGGTATCGCGTGGCGGGCAGGGCGCCGGCGGACGCGCCGCCCGTGGTGTTCCTGCACGGCGGGCCGGGACAGGGGAGCCAGAGCTTCGCGGCGCTGGTGGGCCCGTCGCTGGAGCCCCACCTGCGCATGGTCTACTTCGACCAGCGCGGCAGCGGCAGGTCGGAGCGCCCGTGGAACCAGGCGTACTCGATTCCGATTCTCGTCGAGGACATCGAGGGGCTGCGCCGCGCCTTGGGCGTGCCGCGCATCGCCATCATCGCGCAGTCGTTCGGCGGGGTGCTGGGGCTGGAGTACGCGGCCAGGTATCCGCAGCACGTCTCGCGGATGGTGATCGCCGCCGGGCTGTCGGACGCGCCGGCTTCGATGCGCGGGATGTGCGCGCTGCTGGCGGAGAGCGATCCGGCCGCCCACACCCGGGCCGTCGCGGCGGGCGGCGAGGCGGGATGCAACCCCTTCGCGGCATACGAGGGACCGGAGATGGGCGAGTTCGTCGCGCGGAACATGTTCCCCGATCCCGCCGTCCGCGAGGCGCTGGAGCGCGCGGACACGGCCGGCGGGCTGCGCAACACGGGCGAGCTGGGCGGCGCGATCTTCTCGCAGGGGCTGCTGTCCTGGAGCTTCGCGCGGCACCACCGCCTCACGATGCCCGTCCTGGTGATCGCCGGCGAGCGCGACTTCCAGATCGGCCTCGATCCCCAGCGTGACCTCGCCCGCCGCCTGCCCGACGCGCGCCTGCTCGTCTACGAAGGCGCCGGCCACTTCATGTACCTGGACCGGCCCGACCGCTTCGTCCGGGACGTCACCGCGTTCTTCGGCGCGGCGGGAGAACGGCCGGCGCGAGCTTCGTTGCCCTGACGCGAAAACAGATGTACCCTTCGGACAGGCTGCGGCGTCATCGCCCTCGCAGCCTGTTCTCCCCACCGTTTTCCGCAAT
>DASTNU010000738.1:0-2862 GCA_035720605.1 Longimicrobium sp.
CGGGGGTGCGGAGCGGGTGGAAGCTGCACGTCTCCACCCTTCCGCAGCACGCCGAGCAGGTGCTGCGGCGCGTCGTCGACGTGCTGAAGGTGGATCCGGCCGCGTTCAAGCTGGCCTCCGACCGGCGCATCCTGGACCTGCTCACCACCCGCAACTGGCCGCGCTCCGGCGGCGGCAAGTTCATCACCATCTACCCGGCCGACGCGGAGCACTTCAGGCGGCTGGGCGAAGCGCTGGCCCGCGCCACGGCGGAGTTCGACGGACCGTACATCCTTACCGACCGCCGGGTGCCCGGAAGCCGCGTGGTCTTTTACCGGTACGGCGAGCACCTGGCCAGCGAGGCCGTGGACGAGCGGGGCGCGCGCGTACCCCGGATCGAAGGCCCGTCCGGGGAGGTGGCGCTGGACCAGCGCACGGCCTGGTACCAGCTCCCCGAGTGGGCGGCGGACCCGTACGGCGCGCGCCCGGTGCGGGTGCTGGACCCGCGGGCGGACGCGGTGACGCTGACGGACCGCTACCGCATTCACGGCGCCCTGCGGTACACCAACCTGGGGGGCGTGTACCGCGCGACCGACCTGCGGGACGACCGGCCGGTGGTGATCCGCGAGCGGCGGCCGCTGTACGGCTGGGTCTCGCCCGGCACCGACGCGGTGTCGCTGCTGCACAACGAGGCGGGGATCCTGCGGCGGATGGACGGGCTGGGGTGGACGCCCGGATTCGTGGACACCCTGCAGGTGTGGGAGCACCACTACCTGGTGATGGAGGACGTGCCCGGCGTGTCGCTGCGCGACTTTGCGGCCGGCCAGTACCTGCGGCCCCGCAGGGTGGCCAGCCCGCGGCGGCTGTACGGGACCTTTCGCCGCCTGGTGCTGGAGCTGCTCCGCGGCATCGAGGAGTTCCACGCGCGGGGGATCATCCTGCGCGACCTCACGCCCGAGAACATCCTGGTGCGGCCGGACCGCTCGCTGTGCTTCATCGACCTGGAGTTCGCGTGGCAGCGGGACGGCGAGGTGCCCCCGGCCTCGCGGGTGCAGACCCCCGGGTTCGCCTCTCCCGCGCAGGCCGGCGGCGACGCGCCCACGGAGGCGGACGACTTCTACGCGCTGGGCGCGGTGCTGGTGGAGATGTGCTGCTGCATGGCGGGCGGGCTGGGGCTGAACCGCGAGGGGGTGCTGAAGACGGCGGAGATGATGATGGACGAGGTGGGGCTTCCGCGCGTCCTCTCCACCATCGCGCGCGGCCTGCTGAACCCGGACCCGTCGGAGCGCTGGGGCGCCGGCGAGGTACGCCGGGCCTTCCGCGCGGTCCGCGACGGCGACGTCGCCTGGGGCGCGCACGAGCCCGGCCGGCGCGTGGCACCGGGCGCGGACGCCTGCGCCGCGGCCGACACCGCGAGCCGCGCCGCCGAGGCGTGCGACGCCGTGTGCGCGTTCCTCGAAGCCAGCGCCGGCCCCGGCGACGCCGACGCGCTGTGGCCCGCGTCGCCGCAGACCCATCGCACCAACCCGGTGAGCGTCCTTCACGGCGCGGGAGGGCCGCTGGAGTACGTGCGGCGCGTGCGGGGCGCCTGTCCGGACGCCTGGCTGGACTGGGTGGAGGAGCGGGCGCTGCCGGAGCGCTGCCCGCCCGGCCTGTATGCGGGCCTTGCCGGGGTGGCGCTGACGCTGAGCGCGTGCGGCCGGCCGGAGAGCGCCCGGCGAGTGATGCGGGCGGCGGTGGAAAGCCCGCTCCTGTCCTCGAGCGCCGGCCTGTACTACGGCGCAGCGGGCGTGGGGCTGGCCGCGCTGTCGCTGGGCGCGGAGCTCGGGGACCCGGCGCTGCGGGAGTTCGCGGTGCAGACCGGCGAGCGGCTGGGCGGCCTTGCCGTCCCCCGCTCGCGCGGGATCGCCTGGCCCGGGGAGGGCGGGGTGATTCCCAGCGGCCTGGCGCTGGGGGGGAGCGGGATCGCGCTCTTCTACACCTACCTGGGCGCGAGCACCGGCCAGGAGCGGTACTGGGAGCTGGCGGGCAAAGCGCTCCGGTTCGAGTTCGCGCAGGCCCGCACCCGGGGCGGCTACCTGTTCTGGCCCGACAACGCCGGGCGGCACCGGCGGTACTGGTCGCCGCACGTTTCCTTCGGCGCGGCGGGGGTGGGCGCGGCCGCGGCACGGCTGTACCGCTGCACCGGCGACCCCCAGATGCTGCAGTGGGCCGAGCGGTGCGCCCGCGCGCTCACCTTTCGCTGGACCAACAAGCTCTGGCAGGACATGGGATACGCGGGGTATGGCGAAACCTTTCTGGACATGTACGCGCTCACGGGCGATCCGGCCTACCGGGAACACGCCCTGCGCATGGCCGAGGTCCTGCTCCCCAACCAGGTGAAGACCCGGCTGGGCGTGGCGTTCCCGGGGCTGGGGTGGTGCAGGGTGAGCAGCGACTTCGGCTATGGCACGTCGGGGATCGCGCTCTTTCTGCACCGCCTGGTGCACGGCGGGAACCGCGCGTTCTTCCCGGACCACCTCATCCCCGGATGGTCGCCGGACGTGCCGGTGGCGGGAGCCGCCTCCGGCGTGTGAGGTCGCGAGCGCCTGGCCTTCCGCTCCGGAGCCAGAGTGCCGTCGTCGTGATCCCCGATCCACGAGCGAGTGGATGTCGCGCGGAGCAGCGGAGCCGGGTCTGTTGCTCCGCGCGCAGTCGTTCATCCCATTCAGTTCCCGATCGACACAGCGGCCGCGAAGCGACCAGGCTTGCGGCAGGAGCGGCGCGGCCTGTCCGCCCGGCGCACGATCTCGTCCACGACGGCCGTTCCGTGATCGTACGTCGCTGCGGCCCTCGCGTCTGACGCCGCGCCGGCGTCGCCGCCGCTCCGCGCGCGACACGCCT
>DASTNU010000739.1:0-7836 GCA_035720605.1 Longimicrobium sp.
CCGCTCCCTGGTGCTGCTGGACGAGATCGGCCGGGGGACGTCGACGTGGGACGGCCTCTCCGTCGCCACGGCCACGACGGAGCACCTGCACGACGTGGTCGGCGCCAAGACGATCTTCGCCACGCACTACCACGAGCTCACGCGCCTCTCCGAGCGGCTCTCCGGCGTGGTGAACTTCAGCGTGGCGGTGCGCGAGGTGGGCGAGGACATCGTCTTCCTGCGCCGGCTGGTGGAGGGCGGGGCGGACCGGTCGTACGGGGTGGAGGTGGCGCGGCTGGCGGGGCTGCCGGAGACGGTGGTGGAGCGCGCCCGGCAGATCCTGCGCGAGCTGGAGGAGCAGTCCGCCGCGCAGGGCCGCGCCGCGCCGCCGCCGGACGTGCAGCTGGGCCTCTTCGAGCTCGGCCTGCCGCATCCCGCCGTGGAGCGCCTGCGCGCGCTGGACGTGGACGGCCTCACCCCCATCCAGGCCCTCAACCTCCTCGCCGAGCTGGCGAAGTCCGCGCGGAGCTGAGAGGCAGGGTCCCAGCCACAGCGACTGATGAAGTCGCCGCAACGACTACGCGCTGTCCGCCTTCGCGGACAAGCCCGTGCAGCGGGGAAGGGTGTGCACCGTGGAAGGGGTCCGAGCGGCTGGTGTGCTCGAAGCCCCGTCCGGCGACGCGACTGCGCGGCCGGACGGGGCTTGTGGCATTCCCAGCGGCGGCTTCGGCCGCTCAGGCGAGGGGGCTGGTCTCCGGAGACCCGCCCTACTGGACCAGTTCGAGCTTCCACACCCCGCGAGTCACTTGGCCGTACTGACGGATCCCCACCCCGTTGTCGTTGATGTTGCCCGTGAACCCCAGGCCGCCGTTGACTTCCAGGGCCTTCTGGCTGTGCCTGGCCACGATGATGTAATTGTTGTTGCCGCTGCCGTGAGGCAGGAAGTAGAACTGCTGGTTCGTCGAGCCGTCGTAGCCCCACTGGTGGACCCGTGCCCCGTCGCCCATCGATGCGCCCTTGACGTCCAGCACCCTGCCGCTGTGCCGGGCCACGACCCTGTAGTAGCCGCCGCCCACGGGTACGATCTGCCACTGCTGGTTCGACCGGTTTTCGTAGGTCCATTGGTGGACCCAGTACCCGTTGCAGCAGCCGGCGTTCTCCACGTCCATCACCTTGTTGGTGGACACGTTGCGGATGACGTACCAGGCGGTCGGGTCGATGCTCAGCTGCGCGGTTTCCGGCGGGGTCGCCGTCACCGTCGGGCTGAGGTTGTCGCAGGCTCCCGCGAAGACGAGCCCGGAGGCGAGAAGGAGGGTGCGCGCGAACGCGCGCCGGCCGATTCTGGACATGCTGTTTCCCTTTCGATCGGTGGGTGCCCGCAAGCGGGCGGGGTCGCGATCCCGGGTACCCGGGTGCGGTGGGTCCCGATGCCGTACCTGGAGCTCCGGGCACCTGCGCCGCGATCCAGTGCTCCGGGTCCCGGGGACGTGGCACCGGGACCGGCACGGGCGGGAGCGCGATCTGGTTGTGCGGGGCAGGATAGCCGCGGGCGTGGAACGGGCTGAAGCGGATTTTGACGAACGGGCGGATGGCTCGTGTGGGCGGGCCCGGAAGGCTGGTGAGCGGCCGGGCCCGCCCGCGCACATTTTCATCTCATTAAACCGCAACGATTTTTCATGCTCCGGGATTGAATCGCCCGGCGGATGGGGTTATCCCTCCAGTGCCGGGCAGATGCGGCCCGGCGTCACGATCACGGCTTAACGCCCGGCGACGGGCGGCGGGGGAACCAGGGCGGGCGCGATCGGGCGCGCTCCGGGGTGAATCCGGCAGGGTGCCGGACGGGGACTTCCTTCCCCCGAACCCGACAGCTAACCCCGCAGGCACAACGGAAGGGTGATTGGATGCAGGAGACCCCGTCACGGGCCGCGGCCGCGCCGCGGCCCGAAGCCATGCCGCCTGCCGTCGGCGCGCGCCTGAAGCGTGCGCGCGACGGCTCGTTCGTTTGCGGGCCGCTGCGCGTGCGGCCCCGCACCCGCCCCGTCCGCCGCGATCCGCTTCCGGCGGACGAGCGCGAGCGCCGCGAGCACATCCGCCGCTGGGCCCGGATGATGATCGTGCACCTGGAGCGCACGGACTTCGACACGCGGCAGGAGGGCTACGTGCCCGCGCTGGAGCGCCTGCAGACCCTGCTGCAGCGCGAGATCGACCGCGTGCGGGTGGAGGAGGACGGCTGAGCTCCGCGGTCTCCCCTCTCCCGCGCAGTTTGCGGGAGAGGGGCCGGGGGTGAGGGGTCCGCGCGAAGCACGACGCTGTTCGCCGTTGCCGTTCTCCCCCTCTCCGCGAGGAACGAGCGGGGAGGGGGCCGGGGGGAGGGGCCCCGCGGACGCAGGGAGACGCCCGTCGTGCCGGCCGTTACCCCCCCGGTCATTTCGGGCCTTTCCCCACCCGCACGGTTGCGAATCCCCGCGCGAGAAACGATCTTCGGCGCAGGTATCCACAGCCGGCGATCCCCGCCCGAACCATTCATGATCCCGATGCGCATCCCGCCGCTGGCCGCGCTGGCCCTGTGCCTGGCCGCCGCGGCCGCCTGCGACCGCAAGCCCGTGGTGGAAACGGAGCCCGTGGCGCTCACCCAGCCCGCCTTCCAGTACCCCGAGGACCTCTGGGACGAGGGGGTGGAGGGAAAGACGGTGCTGCGCATCCTGATCAACCAGCAGGGGACGGTGGATTCGGCGCGGGTGGAGACCGCCAGCGGCTACCCGGCCTTCGACTCCGCCGCGCTGGCGGGAACCCCGGCGCTGCGCTTCGAGCCGGCGCGCCGCGACGGCGCCCCGGTGAGCAAGTGGGTGCTCCTTCCCGTGGAATTCGACATCACCCCGGTCGACTCGGCCCAGGCGCCGGCGGCCGCGCAGGAGACCCCGACGCAATGACGCAGTCCGCGCTGGACATCGCCTTTTCCCGCCCCCGCCACCAGCGCCCGTACGACAACGTGCTGGGCACCATCGGCTGGACCCCGCTCATCCGCCTGCACCGCCTGACCGAGGGGATCCGCACCCCCGTCTACGGCAAGGCCGAGTTCTTCAACCCCGGCGCCAGCGTCAAGGACCGCATCGGCCCGGCGATCATCGAGGCGGCGGAGGCGGAGGGGCGGCTGAAGCCCGGCGGCACCGTGGTGGAGGGCACCTCCGGCAACACCGGGCTGGGGCTGGCCCTGGCCGCGGCCATCAAGGGGTACCGCTGCATCTTCACCATCCCCGACAAGATGAGCCAGGAGAAGGTGCGCCTGCTCAAGGCGTTCGGGGCCGAGGTCATCGTCACCCCCAGCGCGGTGGCGCCGGACCACCCCGACAACTACGTGATGATGGCCAAGCGCATCGCCGAGGAGATGCCCAACGCCATCCTGGCCAACCAGTTCTACAACCAGGCCAACCCGCTGGCCCACTACCGCACCACCGGGCCGGAGCTGTGGGAGCAGACCGAGGGGCGCATCACCCACTTCGTCTCGGCCGCGGGGACGGGGGGCACCATCACCGGCGTCGGGCGCTACCTCAAGGAGCGCAACCCGGCGGTGCGCATCATCGGCGGCGACCCGGTGGGCTCCATCCTGGCGACGTACGCCAGGACGGGCGTCAAGCCGGACTCCGCCCCCTACAAGGTGGAGGGGATCGGCCAGGACAAGATCCCCGGAACGCTGGACATGTCGGTGGTGGACGAGTGGCGCACCGTGGACGACCGCACCTCGATGGGGCTGGCGCGCCGGCTCACGCGCGAGGAGGGGCTCTTCGTGGGCGGGTCGACGGGGCTGATCGCGCACGTGGCGCTGGAGGTGGCGCGCGAGGTGGACGACCCGGATGCCTGCGTGGTCTTCGTCCTCTGCGACACCGGCGAGCGGTACCTTTCCAAGGTGTTCAGCGACGAGTGGATGCGCGAGAACCAGCTGCTGGAGCCGGCGCGCATCTCCGCCGGCGACGCGCTGGCGGGAAAGGAGGACGGCGCGCCCAGGGAGCTGGTGTCGGTGGCGCCGGAGACGCCGGTGCGGCAGGCGCTGGGGCTCATCACCCGGCACAACGTGTCGCAGCTGCCGGTGATCGCCGAGGGCGACTGCGTGGGGCACCTGGCGGAAAGCACGCTGATGGCGCGGGTGATCGAGGACACCAGCGTGCTGGACAAATCGGTGCAGCACCTGATGGACGCGCCGCTGCCGGTGGTGGACGCGCACGTGGAGCTGCCGGGGCTCACCCGGCTGCTGTCGCGGCAGAACCCGGCGGTGCTGGTGCGCCGCGGGGGGCGGCTGGCGGGGATCATCACCCGCTACGACGTGCTGCGCTACATCACCGACGGCCGCTGACGCGCCTGTCCGAAGGCCCGTAAGGAGCCCCGGGAGGCTGCCTCCCGGGGCCCCGCTTTTTCGTGCGCCGGGAACGATTTCCAGCACCGGCGCGGCCGATAACCGCTTCGGTTGACGGTGGTGGCGAAGTCGTTACATTGGTGCCTGTCTCGACGCACCCCCGGCATGCTATTCTTTCGCCCGCCGGACGAGACGGTCCCCAGCGGTGAACCCCAGACCTCCCCGAGGAAAACTTGATGAAACGACGTACGCATGCGGCAGCCGCGCTGCTGTGGGCGCTCTTCGCCGTTCTGGGCCTGGCGGGCCCGGCGCAGGCGCAGGGCGTCGTCACCGGCGCCATCAGCGGGCGCGTCACCTCGCCCGAAGGCGAGGGGCTCGCCGGGGCGCAGGTCACCATCCGCAACACCTCCATCGGCCTTACGCGGGCGGTGGTGACGGGGCAGGACGGCCGCTACCGCGTGGCGTCGCTGCCGGTGGGCGGCCCCTACTCGGTCTCGGCCAGCCAGGTGGGGCGCAGCACCGCGCAGCAGGGCGGCCTGCAGGTGGGGCTGGGGCAGGACCTGCGGGTGGACATGATCCTGGCGGAGCAGGCGGTGATCCTGGAGGAGCTCACGGTGAGCGCCGAGGCCAACCCGGTCCTTTCGGCGGAGAACAAGGGGCTCTCCACGCAGATCGGCGAAGAGGCGATCGAGAACCTGCCCACGCTGAACCGCAACTTCACCGACTTCGTGCGCCTGGCGCCGCAGGTGTCGGCCACGGGCCCGGGGCTTTCGGGCGGCGGCGTGAACAACCGCTTCAACAACATCCAGATCGACGGCGCCAGCGAGAACGACCTGTTCGGCCTGGGCACCACCGGCCAGCCGGGCGGCCAGGCGGGCGGCAAGTCCATCGCCATCGAGTCGGTGAAGGAGTACCAGATCCTGCTGTCGCCCTTCGACGTGCGGCAGGGCAACTTCGCCGGCCTGCTGGTGAACGCCGTCACCAAGAGCGGCACCAACGAGCTGGACGGCTCGCTCTACTACTACACGCGCAACCAGGATCTCACGCGCGAGCAGGACTACATCACCAACTACGAGCAGACGCAGTACGGCTTCTCGGTGGGCGGCCCCATCATCCGCGACCGCCTGCACTTCTTCGTGAACCCGGAGTGGCAGGAGCGCACCACCCCGGCGGCCGGCCCGTTCTTCGGGCAGACCGGCGACAACGTCACCCCCATCTCGGTGACGCAGGCGCAGGTGGACGAGTTCCAGGAGATCCTGGCCGGCTACGGCATCGAGGCGGGTGACGAGGGGCAGGTGAACAACGACAACCCGCTCACCAACGTCTTCGCCCGCCTGGACCTGCAGCTGCCGGAGTTCGACAGCCGCTTCGTGATCCGCCACAACTACGGCCGGGCCGAGGACGACAACTTCCTGCGCTCGTCCAGCCTGTACTCGCTGACCAGCAACGCCTACTTCTTCGAGAGCACCAAGAACAGCACGGTGGCACAGCTGTTCACCACGCTCACCCCCGACCTGTACAACGAGCTGATCGTGGGGTACAGCACCATCCGCGACTCGCGCACGCCCACGGTGCGGGCGCCGCAGATCTCGGTGGACGTGGGCTCGCAGGACCTGCGCGCCGGCGGCGAGCAGTTCTCGCAGGGCAACACGCTGGACCAGGACATCTTCGAGATCACCAACAACCTGTCCTGGCAGCGCGGCGCCCACCGCATCGACGTGGGCACCAAGAACGAGTTCTACACGATCGACAACTTCTTCGCCGAGAGCGCGTTCGGGGTGTGGGAGTTCAGCAGCCTGGCCAACCTGCGCAACGGCATCGCGTCCACGTACCGCCTGGCGGCCAACGCGCGCGACCCGCGCGCGCCCATCCCGCACGCCCAGTTCAACGCGGCGCAGTTCGGCCTGTACATCCAGGACCAGTGGGAGCCGAACGACCGGCTGAGCATCACCGGCGGCATTCGCGCCGACATCCCGGTGCTGCGCGACGACCCGCTGTACACGGCGGTGGTGGACAGCGTCTACAACCGCCGCACCGACGAGGTCCCCTCGGGGAACGTGCAGTGGTCGCCCCGCCTGGGCTTCAACTGGGACGTGCTGGGCACCGGCGCCACGCAGCTGCGCGGCGGCGTGGGCGTGTTCGTGGGACGGCCGGCGTTCGTGATGCTGGGCAACGCCTTCCAGAACGACGGCACCGGCATCGCGTTCCTCACCTGCGGCGGCAGCACCGGGCGCCCGGTCCCCACCTTCAGCGCCGACGCCGACAACCAGCCCACGGCCTGCGGAAACGGGGTGGGGCTGAACAGCGGGATCATCGGCGCGGTGAACCTGCTGGACGACGACCTGAAGTTCCCCTCCACCTTCCGCGCCTCGCTGGCGTTCGACCACGAGCTGCCGGGCGGGTTCGTGGCCTCGCTGGAGGGCATGTACACGCACGCGGTGGAGCAGTTCTTCTACAACGACCTGAACCTGGCCAACCGCGACGGCATCGGCGCGGACCGCTTCGGCCGCACCGTCTTCGGCACCATCGCGGCCAACGGCGTGGCCACCTCGCAGCGGGTGAGCAACCGCTTCACCGAGGTGATCGACGTCACCAACCAGAACGAGGACTGGTCGTACAACCTCACGGCCGGGCTGCAGCGGCAGTTTAGCAACGGCTTCGAGGCGCGCGCGTTCTACACCTTCTCCAAGGCGCGCGACGTGATCTCGGCCACCAGCAGCCGCGCCATCAGCAACTACCGGTTCGGGCGGGTGCTGGACGGCCCGCACAGCGCGCAGAACGTGGGGATCTCGTCGTTCGACCAGCCGCACAAGATCGTGGTGGCCGGCACCTACACCTTCCCATGGGAGCGCTTCGCCACCGCGCTGTCGGTGATCTACACCGGCCAGTCGGGCGACCCGTTCACCTACGTGTACGGCGGCACCGGCGGGCGCGGCGACATGAACGCCGACGGCCAGCAGGGCAACGACGCCATCTACGTTCCCAACAACGCGCTGGATGCCACCGAGATCCAGTTCCAGACGGCCAGCTTCAACAACGTGAGCTACACGCCGGCGCAGCAGGCGGCGGCGTTCGAGGAGTACATCCAGAGCTCGGCGTGCCTGCGCGAGCACCGGGGCCGCATCCTGGAGCGCAACACCTGCCGCAACAAGTGGACGAACTTCCTGAACGTCTCGCTGCGGCAGTCGGTGCCCACCCTGCGGGGGCAGGCGCTCTCGTTCCAGGTGGACGTGTTCAACTTCCTGAACCTGCTGAACGAGGACTGGGGCCTGGTGGAAACCACCTCCAGCCTGTCGACGCTGAACCTGCTGACGCACCGCGGTCAGACCACCACGGACCGCACGACGGCGGTGCCCATCGTGGACTTCAACCCCGAGTTCCAGCAGTTCTTCTCGAACACGCTGTCCTCGAACTACCAGATCCAGCTTTCCGCCCGCTACGAGTTCTGAGCGGACGGGCCGGCTGATCCGGAAAAAAAGAGCGCCCCCGCTTCGGCGGGGGCGCTCTTT
>DASTNU010000740.1:0-10089 GCA_035720605.1 Longimicrobium sp.
GGGGCTTTCCGCCGTCGTTGCCGCGGGGCCGCGGGTTCACCCGCCTGTGGCTCGGAGCCTGCCCCGACACGAAACAGCCTGCAACCGCGTCCGCAGCTGCAGGCTATTCCCTATTCCCCGTTCCCTCAGCCGTCGAACCGCCGCATCACCAGCGTGGTGTTCGCTCCGCCGAAGCCGAACGAGTTGCTGATCACCACGTCCAGCTCCGCCTTGCGCGCGGTGTGCGGCACGTAGTCCAGGTCGCACTCCGGGTCCGGGTCGGTCAGGTTGATGGTGGGGGGGATGATGCCCTCCCGGATGGCCAGCGCGCACACCGCCGCCTCCACCGACGCGCTTCCCCCCAGCGCGTGGCCGATCATCGACTTGGTGGACGAGATCGCCAGCTTTTCCGCGTGCGGGCCAAAGACCGTGCGCAGGGCCCGCGTCTCCGCCAGGTCGCCCACGGGAGTGGAGGTGCCGTGCGCGTTGACGTACGTCACCTCCTCCGGCGCGATCCCCGCGCTGCGCAGGCCGCGCTTCATCGCCAGGGCCGCGCCCTCGCCGTTCTCCGGCGGCGCGGTGATGTGGAAGGCGTCCGCGCTCATCCCGAAGCCGATGATCTCCGCCAGGATCGGCGCGCCGCGGGCGCGGGCGCTCTCCAGCTCCTCCAGCACCAGGATCCCGCCGCCCTCGCCGTGCACGAAGCCGCTCCGCTTCCGGTCGAACGGGCGCGACGCCGTCTCCGGCGAGTCGTACACCGTGGCCAGGGCGCGGGCGGCCGCGAAGCCGGCGTACGACATCGGCGTCAGGCACGCCTCCGTGCCGCCGGCGATCATCATCTTCGCGTCGCCGCGCTGGATGGCGTGGAACGCCTCGCCGATCGCGTGGTTGCTGCTGGCGCAGGCGCTCACCGGGGCGTAGCTGGGGCCCTGCGCGGCGGTGCGGATGGCGATCTGCCCGCTGGCCAGGTTGATGATGCTGGCGGGGATGAAGAAGGGCGACACGCGGTTCAGCCCCTTCTCGCGCGCCATGTCGGCCGTCTCCATGATGCTGATCAGCCCGCCCATCCCCGAGCCGACGATGGTGCCCGTCTCCTCCGGGTCCGGCACCGGCTGCAGCCCGCCCAGCCCCGCGGACTTCAGCGCATCGTCCGCGGCCACCATGGCGTACTGGATGAACCAGTCCATCCGCCGCGCGTCCTTGCGGTCCAGCACCGGCTCCGGGGAGAAGTTCTTCACCTCGCCGGCGATCCACACCTCCGGGGCGATCCCCGGCAGCTCGCACTTTGTGAGCGGGCCCACGCCGGAGCGCCCGGCCTTGAAGCCCTCCCACGACTCCGCGGCGGTGTTCCCCAGCGGCGTGACCATCCCCACGCCCGTAACGACGACCCTGTGTGCCACCGTTCTCTATTCGTCTGGTGAATCGGATCTGCTTGCGGCGCTTGCCCGCACGGACCTGGAGTGTTTTTCCGCCTGCCCCGCTGTCACAGGCGGGCGGGAAACAGCTCCAGCCTCGATGCCCTCCATCACCTCATCTGGATCTGGAGTGTTTTTCCGCCTGCCCCCGCTGTCATCCTGAGTGAGCGCCGCGCGAACCATCGTCACGCAGGGATGCCTGCGCGCGACCGAAGGATCTGGTGGCGTAGCGCAGGGTTCCTGTCCGTGGACGGCCCGGCGCGGGCGGAGACCGTGCACTCCGGCAACCAGATTCTTCGGCTGGCGCCCTGGCATCCAGCGCACAGACAGTGTCAGCCGGCGCCGGCCTCGGAATGACAGCACGGACAGGAAGGGAAACCACTCCAGCCTCGATGCCTCCATCACCTACTGGTCCGCCTTCAGCAGCCCCCGCCGGAGGGCGAAGCGCACCAGCTCGCTGCGGTGGTGCAGGTTCAGCTTCTCCATGATGCGGGCGCGGTAGGTGTCCACCGTCTTGGGGCTGATGAACAGCTTCTTCCCGATCTCGCTGCTGCTGAACCCCTCCACCGTGAACCCCAGCACCTCGCGCTCGCGGTCCGTCAGCTTGTCCAGCGGGTCCTCCTCCCCCGGCTCCGCCTTCTGCTTCAGGCCGCGCAGCAGCAGCTTGGCGCCGCTGGGGTACAGAAAGACGTCGCCGCTGGCCACCGTCTTGATGGCCTCGATCAGCTCCTCGTCGGCGCTGCGCTTGTTGACGTAGCCGCTGCCGCCCGCCTCCAGCACGGGGAGCAGGTGCTCCTCCTCGCCGTGCATGGTCAGGACGAGGACGCGGACGCTGGTGCCCAGCGCCGCGATCTGCCGCACCGCCTCCAGCCCGCCCATCCCCGGCATCGACAGGTCCATCACCACCACGTCCGGGCGCATCTGCGGCACCTTCATCACCGCCTCCTCGCCCGTCCCCGCCTCGCCCACCACCAGAAAGCCCGGCTCCGCCTCCAGCAGCGCGCGCAGGCCGGCGCGCAGCATGGCATGGTCGTCCACCAGCAGGATGCGGATCTGTTGGGGCATGGTCCGGAACGATGCGTGTAGACGAAAAAGGCGCCGCCGCGGGACCGAATCTGCCCCGCGGCGGCGAAAGATGCAAGCGGTTGCGCCCCCGTCAGATCCGCGACGAGAGCCACTCCGGGGTCCACCCCGCCATCAGCGCCGCCAGGCGCGAGAACTCGCCGGTCAGCATCAGCACGCCCAGGATCAGGAGCAGCGCGCCGCTGATGCGGTTGATCCACGGCAGCCACCGCCGCATCCGCCCGAACGCGCCCAGGAAGCGGCCGATGAGCACCGTGCTGAGCAGGAAGGGGATCGCCAGGCCGGCGGAGTACATCGCCAGCAGCCCCATCCCCTCGCCCATCGTCCCCCGCGCCGCCGCGAGGGTCAGGATGCCGCCCAGCACCGGGCCGATGCACGGCGTCCATCCCGCCCCGAAGGTGACGCCGACGAGCACCGTCCCCAGGTAGCCGACGGGCTTCTCCGCCAGGTGCAGCCGCCACTCGCGCCCGGCGCCCGGCAGCCGCAGCAGGCCGAGAAGGTACAGCCCGAAGACGATGAGCAGCACGCCGCCCACGCGCTCCACCCAGCGGCTGGCGTAGTTCATGAGCCCACCGATGAAGGTGGCCGAGGCGCCCAGCATCAGGAACACCGCCGTGAAGCCCGCCACGAAGAGCAGCCCGTGCACCATCACCGTGCGGCGGGCGCGCCGCTCCTCCGTCCGCTCCAGCTCCTCCAGCGTCATCCCGGTGATGAACGTGGCGTAGCTGGGCACCAGCGGCAGCACGCACGGCGAAAGAAAGCTGAGCAGCCCGGCGGAGAACGCCACCAGCAGGCCGAGAGACTGGGATTCCATGCGGATCGGGATGGGTGGAGTACGCGGCGGAACGCGCGCAAGCATAACAAGATGCCGCAATACCGCCCATCCGGCAATCCGCCGCCGGCGTGTCGGGAGTCTCCGGACGCCGCATCGTACGTGTTCGATCTCGAGCCCGGCCGTTGAATCCGCTGGAACTGGATGAACCCCTGATACCATCCGTCAAAATACTTGACTAAGGCAACTATCTGCTGTTGATTGCGTGGTATCGTTGGTTTTTCATCGATCCTCAGGGCGTCGGGAGGCGATGGATGACGGAATTCGAGACCGACCAGTCCGTGGATGCGGTGCGCCGCTTCAACCGCTTCTACACGCGCCGCATCGGCGCGCTGGGCGAGGGGCACCTGGATACGCCGTTCTCGCTGACGGAAGCACGCGTGCTGTACGAGCTGGCGCATCGCGAGACGGCGACCGCCACCGAGCTGGGGCAGGAGCTGGGGCTGGATGCCGGCTACCTGAGCCGCATCCTGCGCGGCTTCCAGGACCGCGGCCTGCTGGACCGCCGGCCTTCCGAGACGGACGCGCGCCAGAGCCGCCTGTCGCTCACCGGAGAGGGCCGCGCCACCTTCGGACAGCTGAACGGCACCGCGCACCGCGACATCGCCGCCATGCTGGACGCCGTCCCCGCAGCCGGGCGGGAGCGCCTGGTAGCGGCGATGCGGACGATCGAAGAGGTGCTGGCCGGCCGCCCCGAGCCGCGCGAGCCGTACGTCGTGCGCGGGCCCCGCCCCGGCGACCTGGGGTGGGTGGTGCAGAGCCACGGCGAGCTGTACGCCCGCGAGTACGGCTGGAACGAGGAGTTCGAGGCGCTGATCGCCGAGATCGTCGCCGGGTACGTGCGCAACTTTCAGCCGGGGCGTGAGCGCTGCTGGATCGCCGAGCGCGATGGCGAGAACGTGGGCAGCATCTTCGTCGTCCGGCAGAGCGACGACGTGGCCAAGCTGCGCCTGCTGCTGGTGGATCCCCGTGCGCGGGGGCTGGGCATCGGCGCGCGGCTGGTGGACGAGTGCATCCGCTTCTCGCGGCAAGCGGGGTACCGCACCCTCACGCTGTGGACCAACGACGTCTTGCACTCCGCGCGCCGCATCTACGTCGCCGCCGGCTTTCACCTGGTGCGCGAGGAGCCTCACCACAGCTTCGGCCACGACCTCGTCTCGCAGACGTGGGAGCTGGAGTTGTGAGGGATGCGAGTCCGCCTGGCGGGCTTCCCCGCCCGGCGGTCGGATCGATTCAACCGCTCATCCCCCGCTCGCCGCGTCGGCAGCATCACGCCCGTCGATGCGAAACCGCACCACCCCCGGAACATCGTCCTCCGACAGCACGACGGCGTAGATGCGATCGCTGCGGACCACCAGCGGCATGTTCTCCGGGACCAGCACCGGGAGCGCAAGGCGGCCCTGGTAGACGCCGTCCGGAGAGAAGACGTCGAGCTGCGTGTTCGTCGCGCTCTCCGGGAGGGAGGGGCGCACCCAGAGCCAGCCGCGGTCGTCGGTCGTGACCGCGACGAAGGCCGGCTTGTGCGACGGCACGCGCGAAAGCTCGACGCTGCCGCCCTGGTCCGTGAACCACTTCAGCTGCACCGGCAGGGCATCGCGCTCCGCGGCCGTGACCGGCACACGCGGGCCGGCCCGCTCCACGGTACGCAGCGTGTCGCCGGCGGGATGGTGCAGGTGCAGGCGGTAGTGCTCCGTCACGCCGGACCAGACGCGCCCGTCGGCATCCAGGGTCCACACCAGCGCGGGCGAGAACGGCACGGGCGCGGTGCTGGTGATCCCGCCGCGCCGGGCGACGAACTGCTCCGGCGTGAACGCGGGAAGAGCGAGGCGCTCCGCGCGCCCGGAGGCGGGGTCCAGCCGCAGCAGCGCGGGGACGGCACCGGGCGCGCCCGTGCCGAGCGCGACGTCCCACAGCCGCCCCTGCCGGTCGAAGCGCCCCGGCCAGGGGAACGCCGCAAAGCCGTTGTCGCGGCGCACGGTGGTCCGCAGCGCGCCGGCCGTGTCGAAGACGGTGAAGCGGCCGTTTCCCGGATCCACCACCCACAGGGTGCCGTCCGGCGCCAGCGCCATCCCCACCGGCTGCGCCAGCTCGCCCGGGCCGGCGCCCTGCCGGCCCATCGAGCGCACGTGTCCGCCGTCCGCGCCGAACACGCGCACCTGCCCCGTCGCCGCCTCCAGCACGTACAGCCGGCCGTGCGCGTCCACCTCCACCGCGGCGGGCATGGCGAACACGTCCGGCCCTTCGCCCTCCGCGGCGCCGATGCGCAGGTCCTCCACCGCGCGCCACGCACTCGCGTCCGTCCATGCTCCCGCCGCCGGGTTGCGGACCACCACGCCGCCGCCGGGGAGCGAGTCCACCTGCACGGTGCGGGGCTCGCCGCCGCGGCTGCAGGCGGCGAGCGGGAGGAATGCCATCAGCGCGAGGCGGGCGAGCGGGAGACGCGGGTTGCTCATCGTCATCGATCCAGAGTCCAGGTTAGTCGTGCGGGCCGGCCGGGGAGCAGGCCGCGGGTCGTCAAATCGTCAGGTCAGGAACGGTGCGTCAGATGGCCTCGTGCGGCTGGGGCGGCTTCTGCTCCTGGCAGCTGCAGAGGGGGGAGCCCGTCCAGAAGCTGCACGAGCAGGTGCAGGTGCCCGTGCCGGAGCACGAGCCGAGCTTGCAGTTCACGGTGCAGCTGCTGGTGTCCTGCGCGTAGGCGCGCTGGGCAAGGTGCGGCGAGCCCCAGATGCCGGCGCCCAGCAGCAGCGCCGCGAGCGCCATCCTCATCGACCGGATCCGCGAGACGTGTGTAGGCATGTGTAACCGTCCTCGTTGCATGGAGTTGAAGAGTGAAGGGCCAGCTTCCCCGGCCGCCCGTGGCAATTTGTGTCCATGTCGAGCTACAGCCTTCCTTCTGCGGCGAACCGCCGCACCTGCGCCCGCCCCGCCGCGGTCAGCGAGCCGATGATCTCGCCGCGCACGGTCCCGTCCTGCACCAGCAGCGTCGCGGGCGTCGCCTGCACGCCGAAGGCGCGGTGCACCTGCGCGGGCGCGGCGATGACGACGCGGACGTGCCGCTCCAGCGCGCCCCAGTACGCGCGCGCCGCGGGGGTGTCCGTCGGCGAGACCGCGTAGAGCGCCGTGGCTCCGCCCCGCAGCGTGCCGACGAGATCGATCCAGTTGGCCATGTTGGCGTGGCAGACGGAGCAGTCAGGGGCGTAGATGAAGACGACGGCACGCTCTGCCCGCGTGATCTTAGCCAGCGGCCCCTCCGCCTCCGCCCGTACGGGCGCGCCGCGCACCGTCGCGAGCCCCGCCTGCTCGCCTGCGCGCGGCGCGCGGGCGATCGTGACGGAGGCGCGAGCCGCCTTCCACCCGCTCGACGCGAGCACCGCCACGAGGGACGCGATGATCCACCGGCTGCGGCGCCTCATCGACCCGCCTCCACGTCCGGAGCGAGCAGGGCCGCCGTCCGCCGCAGCTCCTCGCCCGACGGGATCGTGCGGCTGCTGTAGAGCGCCCGTCCGCCGGCATCCATCACCATCCACCGCGCGCCGCCGAGCTCCGCCGCGGCGGGGGCGGAGGCGCGGATCATCCGCCCGCGCGGCCTCTCCGCGACGCACGGGTCCACCGCCGCCGAGAGCGCGATCCACCGCACATCCGCCTCCGCCGCCAGCGCGCAGAGCGCCGCGGCCCGCGCCCCCGCCGAGTCCGCGCGCACCAGCACCCGCCCGCCGCCGTCCACCGCGGGCACCAGGGCGTGCAGCGCCGGGAGCGGCGCGTGATACGGCAGGGGAGAGGCGGCTTCCTGCCTGGCCAGGATCACGTAGTGCCGCTCCCGCATCTCTGCGAGCGTCTGCACGCCTTCCGCCGCCATCGCCGCAGCGAGTGCGAAAATTCCCAGCATCAGCGTGCGGGAGGCGCGGGCTGAATCCATCGCAACCGTCAATCGCGACGGCGCGGAAGGGGCGACGGCAGAGGCGGGTGTGGATGCGGCGTGGCTCATCGATCGACCGACGGCGAACAGGGTGAATTCCACCAGGCCGACGCTGTGCACCAGGGATGGAACGGCCACGTAAGGCGAGTGACCGGCGTGCCCGGAGTGCGTCGCTGGCTGACGGGCGAGCAGGATAAAACGTGGCCGATCCTGCGTCAAGTATCATCTGATAACGTATGTCCGAAGTGTTTACCTTTGCATTGTGCCGGAACGACTTACGGCATTTTTCGCTGTGAGTGCGGCTGAAAAAGAGCAGCGGAAGGTGCAGGAAAGCCGCGTGCGGGCAGGAAAACGGAGCGCCGCCCGGTGGTCCGGGCGGCGCTCCGTGTCGGCAGAGGGATGGAAGTGCGTCAGTCCGGCAGCCGGACGTTCACGATGCCGTTCTCGCCGCGGATGAAGACGACGCGCAGCGACACCACCTCGCCGGGGCGCTTGCGCTCCACCAGGCGGCGGAAGGCGGCCACGTCCGCCACGGCCTGCCCGTCCACGGCCAGGATCCGGGTGCCCTCCCGGATGTCGTAGCGGGCGGCCACGCTGTAGCTCTCCACCTCCGTCACCACCAGCCCCTGCGGCTGCCCCTGGAACTGGTAGCGCTGCGCCAGCTCCGTGGTGATGGGCGACACCGCCATGCCCAGGCGGGTGGAGCTCTCCGCCGCCGGCTCCGCCTGGGCGCGGGGCTCGCGCGCGGGCTCGGCCGCGTTGGGCGCCTCGGCGAGCCGCACCCGGAAGCGCTCGCGGCCGCCGTAGCGAATCACCTCCAGCGTCACCGTCTCGCCGGGGCGGCGGGTGGCGATCATCCGCTGGAACTGGCCCACGCGCTGCACCGGCCGGCCGTCCACCGCCACGATCACGTCACCCTGGCGCACCCCCGCCTCGCGCGCCGGGCTCTCCGCGGGAAAGTCCTGCGCCACCACGCCCGCGATGCGCTCCAGCCGGTAGACCTCCGCGTCCTCGGGCCGCACGTTGGTCACCTGGATGCCCACCGCGGGCCGCCGCACGCGGCCGTAGCGCACCAGGTCGTCGGCGACCTTGCGCGCCAGGTCGATGGGCACCGCGAAGCCGTAGCCGGAATAGAAGCCCGTGGGCGAGGCGATGGCCGAGTTCACGCCCACCACCTCGCCGCGCAGGTTCACCAGCGGGCCGCCGGAGTTGCCGGGGTTGATGGGGGCGTCCGTCTGGATGAAGTCCTCGATGGCCCAGCGGCCGTTCTCGCCCGCGTTGGCGCCGATCAGGTTGTTGAGCGTGCGCCCCTGCGCGCTGACGATGCCGGAGGTGACGGTGGTGCCCAGGTCCAGCGGGTTGCCGATGGCCAGCACCCACTCGCCGATGCGCACGTCCTCCGACCGCCCCAGGCGCACCGCGGGAAAGCGGCTTCCTTCCACCTTGATGACCGCCACGTCCGTCAGCGGGTCGCGGCCCACGAGGCGCGCGCGCAGCTGCCGGTTGTCGGAAAAGACCACGTTGATCTCGTCCGCGTCGGCCACCACGTGGTTGTTGGTGATGATGTAGCCGTCCTCGCTGATCAGGAAGCCGGAGCCGCTGGCCTGCTGCGGCCCCTGCGGGCCCTGGGGGAGGGGGAAGGGGAAGGGAAAGCCCTGGCCGGGCTCGTCCTCGCCCTCGTCCTGCTCCTGGCCGCGGCGGCGGCGCGAGCCGGGGGGGGCCCTGCGCTCCGGCTCGATGGCGACCACCGCGGGCGTCACCGACTCGGCGATGGAGATGAACGCCTGGCTGAGCTCCGCGACCGGGCGCACCTCCTGGTGCGAGGGCTGCTCGGTGGTCTGCAGCAGGGTGGTGGCGTGCGAGCCCGCGGTCCAATCCAGCCCGCTGGCCAGCAGCACCCCGCCGGCGAAGGCACCCGCGGTCACGCCCACCACCTTGAGCTTGGCACGTACCGGATCCAGCATGGTCGTCGTTCCTGTGTGTCCGTCTGGGGATGCGCTTGCAGAGACTTTGCCACGTTCAGTATGGCGCCGTCCGCCGGTGGCGCGGAAGGGGCGCGGCATTAGCCGATGGTTAAGCGCCGTGGCGTTCGCGGCCGTAAGTGCAGCCGTGGATTGCGGTTGGGGCAGTTCGTACGGTGATGCGCGAGACGTCCGGCGGATGCGGTGAATCACGAGAGGAGCGGCAGGCCAAGGCGCGTCGCTCCGGCGGGTGACGAGTCGAGGACGGTTTTACCCCACGGCCCGCTGCGCGGGAGGCCCTCTCCCCCGCCCGGCCTTTCGCTCGTTCCTCGCGACGGCGGGCGACCCCTCCCCCAACTTCGGGGGAGGGGTGGTTCGGTGGGTTCTCGGCGCCCCCCACAAACTGCGTGGGGGAAAGGGAGAACGATACGATCTGTCCGAAGCGCGATCGAATTCTCCCCCTCTCCGCGAGGAACGAGCGGGGAGGGGGCCGGGGGGAGGGGCCCCTCGCGGTCGATCTGTCGCCCTACACGACGTGGCCCCGGCCCCGGAAAACCGGAGCCGGGGCCGCATCCCGCATACGAAGCCGTGTTCGGGCGAGCAGGGACGGGAACGCCGTCGCCGGCTATTCCCTATTCCCTATTCCCTATTCCCTATTCCCTATTCCCTATTCCCTATTCCCTATTCCCTACTTCTTCTCGTCCTCCACGATCTCGTAGTCCGCCTCCACCACGTCGTCCTGCGGACGGCCGCCGGCGCTGGCGGTGGCATCGCCCTCGAAGCCGGCGCCGGCGGTGGCGCCGCCGCTGAAGCCGGCGTCGCCGGCCGCGCCCGCGGCCGCCTGCTGCGCCTGGTAGATGCTGGCGCCGGCCGCCGCGTACGCCTGCTGCAGGTCGTCGGTGG
>DASTNU010000741.1:0-13756 GCA_035720605.1 Longimicrobium sp.
GCCCAGCGGAACCTGGAGATCGCCTACTTCAACACCGGGTTCTACGACCGCCTGATCAGCGAGCTGCGCGAGCGGCTGCGCGAAGACCCCACCGACAGCGACGCGCGCCGCCGCCTGGCCCGCGCCTACCTGAACACCGGCGACAGCGCGGGCGCGGTCGCCGAGCTCAAGCGCGTCCTGGCCACCGACCAGGACGACCTGGCCACCCTCATCCAGCTGGGCCAGGCGGAAAAGGCGGGGGGCCACTTCGAGGCGGCCATGGAGTGGTTCCAGCAGGCGCTGCGGATGGACCCCGACAGCGCCGTGCTGCACTTTTCCCTGGGCGAGCTCTACTACAACCGCGGGCTCAACGAAGAGGCGCTGCGCGAGCTGACCTGCGCGGTCGACCTGAACCCGGAGCTGGCGGACGCCCACTACGTCCTGGCCTTCGTCCACGGCGACATGGGCGACATGGAGAAGGCCGCCGCCCACTCGCGCCGCGCCACGCAGCTCAACCCCAACTACGCCAAGGCGCAGGCCAACCTGTCGCTGGACCGCTACTCGTCCGCGCGCTACCAGGAGCTCGTGGGCGGGCGCGTGCGCCGCCCCGAGGTGGCGACGGGCGAGGTGCTGGCGCACTACAACCTGGGGATCGCCTTCCGGCAGAAGGGGCTGTACGAGGAGGCGCTGCGCGAGTTCACCCGCGCGCTGGACACCGGCGAGGAGCCGGGGCTCACCCGCCAGGCCATGGCGGAGGTCTACCTCCTCCAGGGGAAGGCGGGGCAGGCGCTGGACCTGTACGACCGCCTGCTGGCGGAGGACGAGCGGAGCCCCAAGCTGTGGAACGAGCGGGGCGTCTGCCTGCACCAGTCCGGGTCGATCAACGACGCCGAGACCAGCTACCGGCGCGCGCTGGAGATGGACCCCGCGTACCCGCTGGCGTGGAACAACCTGGGCGTCGTCCGCCTGCACCGCGGCGACCCGGACGGCGCTGAATCGTCCTTCCGCGAGGCGGTGACGCTGCGCCCGGGGTTCACCGACGCCTGGTGCAACCGCGGGCTGATGTACCTGCGCCGCGGCCGCCACGGCGCCGCGCTGGACGCCTACCGCGCCGCCCTCCGCGCCAACCCCGAGGCCGCGGCGGCGTGGAACGGCATCGGCGCGGTGCTGATGGAGACGCGGCGGTACGAGGAGGCGCGCAACGCCTTCGTCCGCGCGGTGGAGGCGGACCCGGACCACGCCGAGGCCCGCTACAACCTTTCCTTCGTCCTCTCCAACCTGGGAGACTTCGAGGGGGCGCTGCGCGAGACCAAGCGCGCGCTGGAGCTGAACCCGTACTACACCACGCCGCGCTACAAGCTGGCGATCGACCTGCAGTTCGAGTACGCGGAGGTGCTGGCGCCGGAGCTGGACGCGGCCGAGCGCATCAGCGGCGACGACCGCGGGGTGGAGAGCTTCTCCTTCGAGGAGGGGGCGCTCGATTCCATCTTCGCGGAGCTGCAGCCCGCGGCGGCCGAAGCGGAGCCGGAGCCGGCGGCGGACGCCTTCGCGCTGGCGGAGGACTATCTCTCCAAGGGCCTGGTGGACCGCGCCCTGGCGGAGATCCGCCGCGTCGCCGTGGCCGGGGCGGACCCGGTGCAGGCGGCGCTGCTCACCGCGCACATCTTCCTGCGCCAGGGGCTGGACGGCGAGGCGCTGGAGCGCTTCGACGCGGCGCACGCGCGGCTGGAGGCGCAGCCCTGGTCGCCGGACCACGCCCGCGCCCTGGCCGGCCGCGCCCGCGCGCTGCAGCGCCTGGGCAGGCTGGAGGACGCGCGCGAGGCGGCGGAGGAGGTGTGCGCCAACGAGCCCGACCACCTGGAGAACCTGCAGGTGCTGGGCGAGGTGCTGCTGGCCCAGGGGCAGGCGGACGAGGCGATGCAGATTCTCTCCCGCGCCTGCGAGCTTTCCCCGCGCGACCCCGGGCTGCTGCGCCACCTGGGCCGCGCCGCCCTTGCCGCGGGGCGGGCCGGGGACGCGGAGCGGGCGCTGCGCCGCGCGGTGCAGCTGGACCCCGACTTCGTGGCGGCGCGGCTGGAGCTGGGGCGGCTGCTGCTGGCGGCGGACCGGGTGGACGAGGCGGTGGCGGAGTGCCGCGCCGCGCTGGAGGTGCTCCCCACCTACTCCGACGCGGCGTTCCTGCTGGCCAACGCCTTCCGGCGCGCGGGGCGGACGGGGGACGCGGTGGACGCGCTGGTGGACCTGCTGGCGGCCGATCCGTACCACTTCGAGGCGCTGGTGCTCCTGGGCCAGGTGCTGGCGGAGGACGGACGGCAGGACGACGCGCGCCGCGCCTTCGACCGGGTGCTGCGCTTCGACCCGGACCGCGCGGACGCGCACTTCCACCTGGGCGTGGTCGCCGCGGCGGAGCGGCGCTTCCGCGAGGCGATCGAGCACTGGCGGCGCTCGGTGGAGTCGGAGCCCTCCGGCCCCTACGCGGAGTCCGCCCGGCAGAACGTGGCGATGGCGCTGGACATGGCGCGGGTGTTCCACACCGGCACCGGCGCGGGGGTGTAGGCGATGGCCATCGAAGGGCCGCTGCGCGAGCTGGCGCTCACCGACGTCTTTCAGCTGCTGGACCTGTCGCGCAAGACGGGAACGCTCTCCATCGCCCCCGAGGGCGGGCGGCACCGGCCGGCGCTGGTGCGCTTCGACCGGGGCGCGGTCGTCGGGGCGGAGCTGGGGCAGGCGCACGAGCGGCTGGGGCACCTGCTGCTGCGCGCCGGCAAGGTGACGGAGGCGCAGATCCACGCCGCGCGCCGCGCGCAGCAGCAGTCGCCCGGGCGGGCGCTGGGGACGGTGCTGGTGGAGCAGGGGGTGGTGACGGAGGACGACGTCCGCCGCCAGCTGCGCTTCCAGATCCAGGAGATCGTCTTCGAGCTCATCCAGTGGAAGGAAGGGTACTTCCGCTTCGAGGAGGGCCCGCCCGCCTCCAACGGCAACGTGGGCGTGCGCGTCAGCACCGAGTCGCTGCTGATGGAGGCGGCGCGGCGGGTGGACGAGTGGTCCACGCTGGAGACGCGCATCCCCCACATGGCGGTGGTCCCCGTCCTGGTCGCCGACTCGCCGGACGGGCCCACGCTCGACCTGCATCCCACCGAGTGGGAGGTGCTGGCGGAGATCGACGGGCAGCGGCCGCTCAAGCTGATCGCGTCGTCGCTGGGGCGCAGCGACTTCGAGGTGGCCAAGATCGCCTACGGGCTGGTGTCCACCGGGGTGGTGGACATCCTGGAGGAGCCGCCGGAGCCCGCCCCCGCCGTGCCGATGGAGCGTCCCCTGCGCGACGCCCTGGGCGAGGCGCAGCTGGCGCTGGCGGACGGCGCGGCGGACCGCGCGCGGCGCATCCTGGACGAGCTGGCGCGCGGGCACCCGGACCGGCCGGAGATCTACACCCTGCTGGCGCAGGCGCACCGCCGCCTGGGCCGCTGGGGCGAGGCGCTGATCGCGCTGGGCCGCGCCGCCGCGCTGGACCCGCTGGCCGGCGCGGTGCACTACCAGGTGGGCTTCGCCGCCGCGCACACGGGCGACCTGCACCGCGCGCGCGAGGCGTGGGACACCTTCCTGCGCCTGGACGACGCGGTGGACGCCACCCGCCGGGCCCGGGCGGAGCGCGCCCGCGACGCGGCGGACGCGCTCCTTTCCGTGATGGACGAGGAGGGGCAGTGAGTCCCGCCACCCCCGCGCAGGTGCGCCAGTGGAGCGAGGAGGTGGCGGCGGACCCCGGGTCGCTCGCCTTCCTCCCCCTCGCCCGCGCGTACCGCGAGCAGGGGCGCCGCGACGCCGCGCTCAAGCTGGTGGTCCGCGGGCTGGAGAAGCACCCGGGGCACGTGGAGGCGCACCACCTGCTGGGCCTCCTCTACCGCGAGGGCGGGGACTCGCTCAAGGCGTTCGACGAGTGGGACATCGCCCTGGCGCTGGACCCGGAGCACGGGCCGTCGCGGCGCGAGATCGGCCTGGTGGCCTGGGAGCGCGGCGACTACCCGGCGGCGGTGCGGCACCTGGAGCGGGCGCTGGAGAACGACGCCTTCGACCGCGAGGTGCGCGCGGCGCTGGAAGACGCCTGGGCCAGGCGGGCCGGGTCGCCCGTGCCGCGCGCGGCTGCCGCTCCGCCGCCGGCCGGTTCGCCGGCGGCGACGCCTTCCGCGGCGCCCGCCGCTCCGGCGCCCGAGCCCGAGCCCGAGCCTGCGCCGGTGCCGGTCCCCGCGGCCGCGGCGCCGTCGGGGCGGGACGGGTCGCGCTTCGACGCGGTGGAGGGGGAGTTCGGCGCGCTGGGGGCGGAGCGGGGGATCGTGGGCGCGGTGCTGCTGGACGACCAGGGCTTCGTGCTGGCGGGGCGGGTGGTGGTCGGCGAGACGGACCGCGGGCCGGAGGTGGCCGCCATCCTTTCCGGCGCCTCGCTGGAGGCGGGGCGCGCGCTGGCGCACCTGGGGCTGGGCGCCTGGAAGGGGATCCTGGTGGAGACGCCGGAGGCGGTCGTCCGGCTGGCGCCCGCCGGGGACGCGGTCGTGCTGGTCGCCGGGCGGCGCGAGGTGCCCACGGGATGGGTGCTGCGCGTGGCCGCGCGGGCGCGGGAGGCGGCGCTGCGCTTTCTGGGCGGCGGAGGTGCGGCGTGAGCGCGTACCGCGAGCTGCTGGAGCGCGTCAACCGCATCACCGGCGTGCGCGGCGCCATGGTGGTGGCGGCCCAGGACGGGCTGATCGTGGAAGAGGACCTGATGGTGGGCGTCCCCGGCCCCGCGGCCGCGGCGCTGGTGGCCTCGCTCTTTCGCCGCGCGCGGCGCTCCGTGCAGGCGGCGGAGTTCGGCAGCGCGAGCTACCTTCAGGTGGAGGGCGAGGAGGGGCTGCTCTTTGCCGCCGCGCCGCCGCAGCTGGGCGACCTGCTGCTGGTGGTGATCGCCGAGATCTGGGTGAACGTGGGGCTGGTGCGCCTGGAGGCGCAGAAGGTGGTCGAGGCGCTGGGATGAGGCGCGGCGACCTGGCGGACTTCGTGGGCGCGCTGGAGGCGCCGGTGGAGCGCTTCGTCCGCGAGGCCGGGCTGCGCCTGGTGCTGCTGATCAACGAGAGCGGCCAGGTGCTGGCGCAGCGCGGGTTCGCCCGGGCGCTGGACGTGATGGGCGTCGCCGCGCTGGGCGCGGGCATCCACGCCTCCTCCCGCGCGCTGGCGGAGCTGCTGGGGATGCGCGGCTTTGGCCACCTGCACCAGGGGGGATCGCAGGCCCAGGTGTTCATCGGCCCCTTCCGCACCCCGGCGGAGGACCTGATCGTGATCGCCGTCTTCGGCGAGGACTCGTCCATCGGGCTGGTGCAGGTGTTCTTCGACCAGTTCACCGGCCAGGTGGCGGGGCTTCCCGGCTGGAGCGAGGTGCGTCCCACGATGGACCCGCGCGCGTTCGAGCGGGACCTGGAGGCCGGGCTGGAGAACCTGTTCGGCGGCGCGTCCGCCTGACTGCTAGAGGAATATGTCGCTGGTCAACTACAGCACCCGCGAGATCACGTCCAAGATCGTGTACTACGGTCCGGGGCGCAGCGGAAAGACGACGAACCTGCAGTACATCCACGGCCAGGTGCCCGAAGAGCGCCGCGGGCGGATGGTGTCGCTCGCCACGGAGACGGACCGCACCCTCTTCTTCGACTTCCTGCCGCTGGACCTGGGGACCATCTCGGGCTTCCAGACGCGTTTTCAGCTCTACACCGTCCCCGGGCAGGTGTACTACGACGCCACGCGCAAGCTGGTGCTGCAGGGGGCGGACGGCGTGGTGTTCGTGGCCGACAGCCAGCGCGCGCAGCGCGACGAGAACGTGGAGAGCTTTCGCAACCTGCAGGTGAACCTGCTGGAGCAGGGGGTGGACCCGCGGACGATCCCCATCGTGCTGCAGTACAACAAGCGCGATCTGCCGGACGTGATGAGCGTGGAGGAGATGGACGACCTGCTGAACTACCGCGACCTGCCGCGCTTCGAGGCGCGCGCGCTGGGCGGCGTCGGCGTGTTCGACACGCTCAAGGGGATCAGCGAGCTGGTGCTGCGGCGGCTGTCGCAGCGGTTCGGGCGGAGCCTGGAGGCGGGGGCGGAGGGGCAGGGAACAGGGAATAGGGAATAGGGAATAGGGGGAGAGAACGGCCGGTGGCGGGCTGACCGCAAGGGGCGGTTTCCCCCCTCGGCCGCTGCGCGGGGCCCTCTCCCCCGCCCGGCCTTTCGCTCGTTCCTCGCGACGGCGGGCGACCCCTCCCCCAACTTCGGGGGAGGGGTGCTCTGGCCGGTTCCGTGCACCCCGGCGAACACCCGGCACCGGCGAGTGCGCGGGCGGCGTCAGCCGCAGTTCTCCCCTCTCCCCCGCGCGGCGGGGGAGAGGGGCCGGGGGAGAGGGGACCGACGGCGGGCGGCAGGATGTTCGTCCAGCCGGCACGACCCGGCGCCCAGCCAACCTTCCCCAGGGGTTTGGGGGGGAGGTGCGAGCCTGGGGCGGGCGGAGGGGGCGTGCGGCCTCGCGCTCGACCGTCGGCACGCGTCCGACGTTCCCCCTCTCCGCACGCAGCTTGTGCGGGGAGGGGCCGGGGGAGGGGCCCGGCTCGCGCCGGAATCACGGCACCATTAGCTTAGAGGCCTTACGACACGGCCACCATGATCTTTCAGCAGGACCCGCGCTTCACCTTCGAGACCTTCGTCGTCGGCCCCGGCAACCGGATGGCCGCGGCCGCCGCGCGCCGTGTGGCCGAAGCCCCCCGCACCGCCTACAACCCGCTCCTCATCCACGGCACTCCCGGCAGCGGCAAGACCCACCTGCTGCAGGCCGTCGGCGCCCTGGCGCTGGCGGTGCGGCCGGAGCTGCGCGTGCTGTACATGACGGCGGAGGGGCTGGTGGACCGCGTCTCGGCGGCGGTGGGGAGCGGGTCCATGGACGCCCTGCGCGACGAGCTGCTGGAAGCCGAGCTGGTGCTGCTGGACCAGGTGCAGGCCCTGTCCGGCAAGGGACGCACGCAGGAAGAGCTGCTGGCGCTCTGGGACGAGCTGGAGTGGACGGCGCAGATCGTCCTGGCCGCCGAGTCCGCGGACCTGGCGGGGATCGAGCCGGAGCTGCGCGCCCGCTTCGTCCGCGGGCTGGCCGTGGACCTGCCCGCCGTGCTGGACGACGGGCACGAGCCGCGGCAGGAGCTCGCGCGCAAGGCGGCCGAGCAGCGCGGCATCTCCCTGGGCGACGGCGCGGCGGCGGCGATCGCGCGCCTTCCCGTGCACAACGCGGCCGGCCTGGTCGAGGCGGTGGAGCGCCTGGGCGAGGCGCAGGCGGAGCGCGGGTCCACGCTCAGCGCCCGCGAGGTGGCGGCGCTGGCGCGGCCGCCCGCGCACACGCAGGACGAGTTCAGCGCCTTTCTGAGCGACATCGCCGCCACGGTCGAGGAGATCGTGGAGACGGCGCCGTGGCGCAAGCGGCTGGCGGAGGCCATCCTGCGCTGGGAGGGCGAGGGGATCCGCACCCGCCGCCTGGAGGCCGCGCTGGACGCCGACACCGCGCCCGACGTGGACGCCGTCCTGGCCGGCTTCGCCGAGGACGTGGATCAGCTGCGGGCCATCCGCCGCCAGCTGGAGGAGATGCGCTCGGATTCCGCGAAGTCGCCGCTGCTCTCCGATCCGGACCGCGTGGGCGAGGCGGAGGCGCTGCTGGTGTCGGCGAAGGCGGCGGCGGAGAAGAAGAGGGAAGAGGCCGCGAAGGCGGCGCCGCAGGTGGACCGCTGGTACTTCAACGCCGAAAAGGCGGCGTGGGACTGGCTGGCGCTGGAAGACCGCGTCATCGAGGAGCTGGCCTGAGATGGCGATCAAGGGAAACCTCAAGGAAGCCAGCCTTCCCGACGTCCTTCAGCTCCTGGCGATGGGGCAGAAGACCGGCTGCCTGTCGCTCACCGACCGCAGCAACTTCGGCTACATCTACTTCGAGCGCGGCCGCATCACCTACGCCTCCATCGTCAACCGGCGCGACCGGCTGGGCGACCTGCTGGTGAAGAACGGGCTGATCCAGAACGACCAGCTCATGGCCGCCATCGACGAGCAGGGGCGCGACCCCAGCAGCCGCCTGGGCGAGATCCTCATCCGCCGCGGCGCCATCACCCGCGAGCAGCTGGAGCAGTACATCCGCATCCAGATCGAAGAGGCGGTCTACTACCTCTTCACCTGGACGCAGGGTTCCTTCTACTTCGAGGCGGAGCAGCGCCCCGAGGAAGGGGCCATGCGCGTCTCCATCAACCCCGAGAACCTCCTCCTCGAAGGCGCCCGCCGCATCGACGAGTGGAGCCTGATCGAGAAGAAGATCCCCTCGCTGGACCTGGTCTTCGAGATCGACCGCACCCGCGAGCTGGATGCGGCCGACCTGTCCGACGAGCAGCGCAAGATCGTCCCGCTGGCCGACGGCAAGCGCAGCGTGCAGGAGCTGATCGACGAGAGCGGGATGGTGGAGTTCGACGTGGGCAAGGCGCTCTTCGGCCTGATCCAGGCGGGCTTCGCGCACCCGGTCGGGCGGCGGCAGGCGCAGGTGAAGGAGGTGCCGCAGGCGCGCATCGACGAGCACCGCAACCTGGGGATCGCCTTCTACAAGACGGGGATGTACGACGAGGCCACGCGCGAGTTCAGGCGCGTCGCCGAGCTGCAGCCGCGGAACCTGGACGCCCGCTTCCACCTGGCCCTCATCGGCCTCCGCAAGGGCGACGACCGCTTCGCGCTGCGCTACCTCAAGGAGGTGGTGGAGCTGGGCGGGGCCCGCGCCTCCGTCTTCCACGCCATGTCGCTCGCGCTGGAGCGGCTGGGGCGGATGGGCGACGCGCGCTTCGCCGCCGACGAGGCGGCGCGGCTGGCCCCGAAGCGGCCGCCGGTGCACCTCTCGCGCGCCATCCTCCTCCTCAAGGTGGGCGAGGTGCACGCGGCCGCGCAGGAGTTCGCCGCATACCGCGAGCTGCTGGGGGACGCGCGCCCGCCGGCGGCCTACTACGCCTTCGCGCTGCTGGCCGCGGCCGCGGCGGGGAACCCCGAGGAGGCGCTGCGGCTGGGGGACGAGGGGATCGACCGCCATCCCCACGCCGCGCAGGTGTACCTGCACCAGGGCGCCGTGCTGGAGCGCAAGGGCGACTGGGAGCAGGCGGAGACCATGTACCGCCGCGCCACGGAGGAGGACGGCGAGACGCCGCAGACCTTCAAGGCGCTGGGCGACGCCCTCTACCGCCGCGGCGCCTACGACGAGGCGGCGGAGTGCTACGCCCGCGCCGTGCGGCTGAACCCGCGGCTGGGCGACGACGTGTACTTTCGCATGGGCAACATCCACTACAAGCGGATGGAGCGCGCGCAGGCGGTGGAGCTGTGGCGCAAGGCGCTGGAGATCAACCCGCAGAACTCCGTGGTGCGCACCAACCTGGAGCTGGTGGAGAGCGTGCTGCGATGAGCGACGCCGGAGAGCGCCGCCCCGCGCCGGGCCCGGTTCCGCCCCCGTTCCCCGCCTTCTCGCTGCAGATGGAGGGCGACGACGAGGAGCTGGAGCGGCTCAAGCGCAAGATCGAGAAGGACCGCGGCTTCAACTGCCAGTTCTACAAGGAGAAGTGCCTGCGCCGCAGGATCGCGGTCCGCATGCGGGCGCGGGGGCAGCGAACCTTCGCGGACTACAACGCGCTGCTGGACCGCGACCCGGCGGAGTACGAGCACCTGCTGGACACGCTCACCATCAACGTCACCAAGTTCTTTCGCAACCTGGAGACGTGGACCGCGGTGGAGCAGCACGTGTTTCCCGCCGTCTTCGAGGGGCGCGCCCCGGTGAAGACGTGGAGCGCGGGGTCGGCGAGCGGCGAAGAGGCGTACACCGCGTCGATCCTGATGCGCGAGTGGCTGGTGAAGCACGGGCGGCAGGGGGAGGAGCACCGCATCCGCATCACGGGGACGGACATCGACCGGCGCTCGCTGGAGGCGGCGCGCAAGGGGGAGTACCCGGACCTGTCGATGACGGAGACGCCGACCCGCATCCGCGACCGCTGGTTCACCGGGGGGCCGCCGTGGGTCGTGAAGCCCGAGGCGCGGCCGGGGGTGGAGTTCGAGCGGCGGGACCTGATCTCCGGCGTGCCGCTCGCGGGGCAGAACGTCATCTTCTGCCGCAACGTGGTCATCTACTTCGACCGGGAGATCCAGGAGCGGCTCTTCCGGCGCTTTCACGACGCGCTGGTTCCCGGCGGGTTCCTGGTGATGGGAAAGGTAGAGACGCTGATCGGCGAGGCGCGCCTGCTCTTTCGCCCGGTGAACAACCGCGAGCGGATCTTCCGCAGGCCCCCGGCATGAGCAAGTCCAACGGCGCCACCTTCGTCAAGGTAGCGCAGGCCGCCGTGGGCGGGGCGGAAGACACCCTGGTGACGCTGGGGCTGGGCTCGTGCGTGGCAATCATGCTGCACGACCCCGAGGCGCGCGTCGGGGGGATGGCGCACGTGCTGCTGCCGGAGCCCGCGCTCTCCCGCGACCAGGCGAACGCCAGCAAGTTCGCCACGACGGCGGTCCCCGCGCTGGTGAAGGAGATGGCGCGGCGGGGGGCGCGCCCCGGGCGGCTGAAGGCGCGGCTGGTGGGCGGCGCGGCCATGTTCCAGACGCTGATGGTCCCCGGCTCGCTGAACATGGGGGCGCGCAACATCAACGCCGCCCGCGAGGCGCTGCAGAAGGCGGGGATCCCGCTGGTGGCCGAAGCGGTGGGCGGCGACTTCGGCCGCTCGGTGCGCTTTCACGTGGGCGCGGGAAAGGCGACGGTGAGCTCGGTGGGGAAGGCCGATGTCGTCCTCTGAGCGGGTGCGCCCCCACACCGTGCTGGTGGTGGACGACAGCGCCTTCATGCGCCGCGTCATCACCGACATCCTGTCGCGCACGGACGAGTTCCGCGTGGTGGGCACCGCGCGGGACGGCAACGACGCCCTGCGCAAGGTGCACCAGCTGGAGCCGGACCTGGTGACGATGGACGTGGAGATGCCCGGGCTGGACGGGCTCTCCGCGCTGGGCTACATCATGAGCGAGACGCCCCGCCCGGTCGTCATGCTCTCCGCCTACACCACGGAGGGCGGCGAGGCGACCATGCGGGCGCTGGACTACGGCGCGGTGGACTTCGTCGCCAAGCCGTCCGGCACCATCTCGCTGAACCTGGACACGGTGGCGGATCGGCTGCTGCAGGCGCTGCGCGCCGCCGCCACCGCCAACCTCTCCGTCCTCCCCGTCCGCGTCCAGCGCCGCCCGGCGCCCGCGCCGGCGGAGCCTGCCGCGGCGGATGCGGCCGCCGCGCCCCGGCCCCGGTCCCGTTCCCGGAGGCCGCGGCCGGCGCCGGCGGCGCCCGCAGTCGATACGGCGCGCTGCGCGCGGACGGTGGTCGCCATCGCCGCCTCCACGGGCGGGCCGCGGGCACTGACGGACCTGGTTCCGCGGCTCAGGACGCCCCTGGGCGCCGCCGTCCTGGTGGTGCAGCACATGCCGGCGCGCTTCACCCGCTCCTTCGCGGAGCGGCTGGACGGGATGGGTGCCCTGCGCGTGGTGGAGGCGCGCGACGGCGAGCCCGTCCGCCCCGACCACGTCTATCTCGCTCCGGGCGACTGGCACATGCGCGTGGTCCGCGAGGGGGACCAGGTGCGCATCGCGCTGGACCAGGAGCCCACCCTCTGGGGCGTGCGCCCGGCGGCGGACCCGCTCTTCCGCAGCGTGGCGGAGGCGTACGGCCCGCGCGCGGTGGGCGTGGTGCTCACGGGGATGGGCAAGGACGGCGCGGAGGGGCTGCGCGAGATCGTGGACGCCGGCGGCTTCGGCATCGCGCAGGACCGCGCCTCGTCCGTCATCTACGGCATGCCCGCCGCGGCCGCGAAGACGGCGGATGAGGTCCTGCCGCTGGACGCCATCCACCTGGGGATCGAGCGCGAGGTGGACCGCCGCGCCGCGACCCCGGCCATCGCCGAATCCGCATCGACCGAGACCGCGTGAACGGATCCGCCCCCCCGCCGGCGCTGGACTTCGCCGGCCTGCTCGCCCGCGACGAGGGGGCGCAGGCCGTCGCCTTTCGCCTGGGCGGCGAGCTGCACGGCTGCGACATCCGGCTCGTCGAGGAGGTGGTGACGAAGCGGACGATCCATCCGCTGCCGGACGTCCCTCCCCACGTCCTCGGCGTGCTGATGCTGCGGGGGGAGATGGTGCCGGTGATGGACGTCTCCGCCGCGCTGGGGCTGGCGCTCGCGCGCGACCGTCCGCCCGCGATCCTGGTCGTGGGGATGGGCGGCGGACGGGTGGGGGTGGCGGTGGAGTCGGTGCACGAGGTGCTGGAGGTGCCCGCGGACTCCGTGCGCCCCGCGCCCCACACCGGCGGCGACCGCGACGCGTACGTGGTGGGCGTGGCGAGGCTGGACGCGGGACTGGTGAACCTGATCGACCTCGCGGAGATCCTCCGCGAGCGCACCACCCTGGACAACGCGGAGCAACCGTGAGAAACGTTCGGCAGGCGGCCGTGCCGCAGGTGCAGCTCGTCACCTTCGTGGTGGGGGGCGAGGAGTTCGGGCTGGACGTGTTCTCCGTGCACGAGATCCTGCGCTGGCAGGGGGTCACCTCCGTTCCCCGCGCCCCGGCCTTCGTGGAGGGGGTGCTGGACGTGCGCGGCGCCGTGGTGCCGGTGATCGACCTGCGCCGCCGCTTCGAAGTGCGCGACTTCGCGTACGACGACGACACCCGCATCGTCCTGGTGGAGTTCGGCGGCGAGCGGCTGGGGCTGGTGGTGGACAGCGTGCTGGAGGTGCTGCGCGCGCCGGAGACGGCCATCTCCGCGCCCCCGGCGTACATCCGCGGGCTGGCGGCGGAGTTCGTGCGCGGCATCGTGCGGCTGGAGGGGCGGCTGGTGATCCTGCTGGACCTGGACCGCATCCTCAGCAGCGACGAGCGCATCGCCCTGGAGGGCGCGGAGCTGGCGCCCGCCGCCGCCGAGGCCGAGGCCGCGAAGGGCGCATGACCCTGCAGGAGATGCTGGACGGGCTGGAGGCGCGCTTCGCGCGCATCGACGCGGAGCTGGAGACCGCGGCCGCGGGCGACCGCGAGCGGCTGCGCCAGGAGATCGTGGGCCTCTTCCGCGAGACGGAGGGCGCCATCGAGTCGCTCGCCGCCTTCAAGGAGCGCATCCGCGCCCTGGTGGACCGCTACAAGGCGCTCCCCGCGCCCGCCGTCCCGCCGCCGCAGCAGACCGTCGTCTCCGACCACATCGGCAGCAGCACCTACGTGGAGCGCGGGTGGAGCGCCATCGCCTCCGGCGATCCGAAGCGGGCGGTGAAGGAGCTGGAGCGCGCGCTGGAGCTGGCGCCCAACGACCCGCACGCGGAGAGCCTGCTGGGGTGGGCGCAGATGCTGCGCGAGCAGTACGACGACGCGCTGATGACCTACTACAAGGTGCTGATGAAGGACCCCAACAACCCGCTGGCGCGGGTGAACCTGGGGTACATCTGCCTCAAGAAGGGGATCTTCGGCGAGGCCATCGAGCACCTGTCGCGCGCCATCCGCCAGGAGACGGACCGCAAGGCGCGGCTGTACGCCCACCTGTACATGGGCCTGCTGTACCTGGAGCGCGAGATGTACGACGACGCGCGCTCCTTCTTCCGCAAGACGCTGGACCTGGGTCCCAACATGCTGGAGGCGTGGTGGGAGACGGGTCGCGCCTGGTACCTGGAGGGGCGCAAGGAGAAGGCGAAGGAGGCGTGGCGCCAGGGCCACGAGGCCAACC